>JAGMDK010000180.1 GCA_023128695.1 Phycisphaerae bacterium | reverse complement strand
CGTCGAACCCCCGCCGGCCGGTCCCCCGCCGGCCGAACCCCCGCCGATGGAGCCCCCGCCGATGGAGCCGCCGCCCCCGTCTTATGAACCGGACGGTCCGCCGCCGACCGGCGAGAATATTCCTTTTTGAAGTATGTGTAATGAGTTAAGGATACGCTTATGAAACCGAGATTCAAACCGAAGAAGAAAAGACGACGTTCGTCGGAGATGCCCCGCTTCCGCACCCCGCGGCTGAAACCCGAGGACATCGACTGGAAAGATGTTCCCACCTTACAGCGGGTCACCAGCGCGCAGGGCAAACTGTTCTCGCGGAAACGCACCGGCCTCAACGCCGAGGGGCAGCGCAAGATGGCGCTTGCTCTCAAGCGAGCCCGTTTCATGGCACTGATGCCGTATATCAATTGACCATTTAACCTCACACGGAGTAATCAGGCATGCAGTTGCTTTTACTCGAAGATGTGCGCAAGCTCGGGCATGTCGGCGACGTCGTCGAGGTCGCCTCCGGCTACGCGCGGAATTATCTGCTGCCCCAGCGGCTCGCCGCCGAGCCCACCGAAGAGAACATGAAGGCCATCGAGGAGCGGCGGAAAGTCGCCGCCGCCGAACGCGCCAAGAAGCTCAAGGTATTCACCGACCTGGCCGAGAAGATGCAGGACGTGTCGGTCACGATCGAGGCGGCGGCCAATCCCGAGGGCACGCTCTACGGGGCCGTGCACGAGAGGGACATTGCCGACGCGCTCCACGCCCAGGGCTTCCCGGTCCGGGCCGAGCACGTGGTTCTGGACGCGGCGATTCGCACGTTGGATAATCGGGTTGTCACGTTAGAATTTACAGACGAGATCTCGGCGGAGATCAAAGTCTGGGTGGTGCGCGAAGGAGGCGCGCTCGATGACGACCAAACCGGCGAGTCCGACAAAACCAACACCCGCGCCGACGACTTCGATCAGGCCGACGACGAGTAGTCCCGGCACGGCCTTCGACCGGCTCTTGCCGCAGGACCTCGCCGCCGAGCGGGCCGTGCTCGGCTCGATGCTGCACGGCAAGGAGGCTGTCTCCGAGGTGATCGCCATCCTGCGCGACGCCGGACGCGAAGCCTTCGCGTTTGAAAGCCACCAGCAGCTCTACGAAGTCCTGGTCAAGCTCTACATCGAAGATCAGCCGACCGA
Source organism: Phycisphaerae bacterium (assembly GCA_023128695.1). Taxonomy (GTDB): domain Bacteria; phylum Planctomycetota; class Phycisphaerae; order UBA1845; family Fen-1342; genus JAGMDK01. Next base: position 1,398 of record JAGMDK010000180.1, on the reverse strand, counting down.
CGGCGTTGTTATCAAGGACGAGCTGGTTCGGCAGGGGCTGTGGGAGAAGCTGGGCAAGTTTGACTTCCTCGCGCGGCTGTTGAGTTCCGTACCCTCCGCCCTGCGCGTCCGGCACTACGCCGGCATCGTCTACGAAAAGCATCTCCTCCGGCAACTCATCCGCTCCACCCACCGCGTGATGGAAACCGCTCTGGATAACGACCAACCCGCCCGGGAGGTGTTGGATTACGCCGAGAAGGAGATTTTCGGCGTGACCGAGCGGCGGGTCACGGGCGAGGCTCAACCGCTGTCGGAACTCGTGGAAGAAGCGTTCCGGACGATCGAACGCCGCGGAGAGAACGCCTTGACCGGCGAGCCGAGTGGTTTTGTCGAGCTTGATGACTTGACCTGTGGCTTGCAGCCGGGGGAATTGATCATCGTCGCTGGGCGCCCCTCGATGGGGAAAACCGCGCTGGGTTTAAATATCGCCGAGCATCTGGCGATCGATAAACGCCGCCCAGTCCTCTTCTTTTCGCTCGAGATGAGCCGCCTCCAGCTTGCCCAACGGATCCTGTGCAGCCGGGCGCGGGTGAACTCGCACGCCCTGCGGCGGGGCCGACACACGGATCAGGACATGGCTCGGCTCCAGGCCGTGGCTCACGACCTGACCACGACGCCGCTCTTGGTGGACGACACGTCGGACCTGACGATTCTGGAACTGCGGGCACGGGCCCGGATGGCGTACCGCCGCTATCAGCTTCGAGCCGTTTTCGTGGATTACCTGCAACTGATGCGTGTCCCGAAGAGTGAAAGCCGCCAGGTCGAGGTCGCCACGATCTCACGCGGGCTCAAAGCGCTGGCAAAGGACCTCAACATCCCGGTGGTGGCGATGGCCCAGCTCAACCGCAGTCCGGAGGACAAGTCCCGCCGCGGCAACCGCCCCCGGATGAGCGACCTGCGCGAATCGGGCGCCCTCGAGCAGGACGCCGATCTCATCGCCCTCCTGCACCGCGAGTCGTACTACAAATCGAAGGATGCCGGCGACGCCGGCGAGGGGCCGCCCGCGGACCCTGATGAGAATCTGGCCGAGCTGATCGTCGACAAGCAGCGCAACGGCCCCGTGGGCAAGATTATCCTGCACTGGAACCGGCAGTACACCCGCTTCGACAACCACATGCCCGGCGGCGTGGAGCCGGAGTACGTCCCCCCCGATTCATCCCAGACGCCGTTTTGAAAGCGCTTCGGCGAAGCTTGGCACTGCTCAAAAGCTTGCTGTTACCCACATTTTGGGAATCGCCTCGCAGGGGCCACTGATGCTGGTGCCATTTCCGGTCAGAGGCTTTCACGCGACGTCCGGTACAGGGCCCGGACGCTACAGCGTGGAGGTGGCGCGCGTGGAGGTGGCGCGCTAGGCCCGGC
>JAGMDK010000018.1 GCA_023128695.1 Phycisphaerae bacterium | reverse complement strand
CTTCGTGCCCTTCGTGGTTCAATTGCCAACCACGAAGGCCACGAAGGGCACGAAGAGTGTGGCGCCCGCTTCTACGGGCAGGTCGTATTCATCAACACTTCCGTGAACAAACGGGAAGAGATGTCCGCCGAGCGGGTGCGAGAAAGGATTCTCGCACCAGCGGGAGGGCGAGGCTCCTGCCGAGCCGGGGACGCCGCGGCTCAGCAGGAGCTTCGCCCTCCCTTCCATGGCGCTACCCGTCAAGCGAGGGCTAACAGAGCACCCGCCACAAAAAATGGTCACACCCAACAATAGATACACGCCAGTGTTCGCTCCCCGCCCAGACCGAAATAGGCTATACTGGAAGCTGGATGGGTTTACCGGGATTCTCCCGGCCGTGGATGCATTATTTGGAAAGGGATGCCACGATGAAGCGTTACCCGTTAATCACAGGTTGGTTATATCTGACCGGATTCGTCCTCGGGCTCGCTGCCCTGATCCCGGCCAGTGCCCAGAACGGGGTGATCCTCGATCAACAGCTCGACCCCAACAACAAGGGATATACGGTCATCCGCGTGTGGGGCTCGCATTACGAGATGGGTTACGCCCAGACCAGTCTCCTCGGCGACTACATCGTCCAGGGCGTCAACGAGACGAAGGCCTACCTCGATCAGTTCCACATGTACAACTATGTCCGCGGCATCATGGCCACTGCCGTGTGGATGCCGCCGGGCATCGAGGACGAATTCGACGGCGCCGTGGACTGCCTGGCCATCAGCCACCCCACGGAAAACATCGACGAGCTGGACCTGAAGGTGGCCTGCACTGCCGGCGAGTGGCTGTACGGCTGCCGCAGCCACACCTGCTGGGGCCGTTACGTCGCCGACCCGATCAAGACGCTCTCCACTCGCCGGCTCGACTTCCCGTCGCTCTATTCCTCGATGAACCACCACGTGCTTTGCGCCTGCGACCCGGACGACGGTTCGCCCCGCTGGGTCAACCTGGGCTGGCCCGGGATGCCCACCGCGGCCACCGGCGTGAATGAGTTCGGCACCGTGGTCTCGTTGCACGATTACTACTGTGACACGGATTTCGCGGCGGGTCGCATGCCGCGGATGGTCGCCTGTCGCTACGCCCTGAGCTACGCGACCGACCCGGACGTGTCGACGCACCTGGCCGGCGTTTTCGCCGAGTTGCAGAGCTACGAGATCATGACCGGCAGCTTCGTCAACTACTACGCCCCCGAGGGCCATGGCGGCGTGATGGTCTGCAACCCCTACCAGAGCGGGCCGGATTTCTACTACCTCCGTACGCCGCGGGAAACGTGGCATCACGGCGAGGCCATGATCACGACCAACACCTGGACGGACGGGACGTACACGCCGCCGGATGAGGATTTCGGGGCCGATGCGTATTATGACGATGAGACGCCGAAGACCCAGGAAAGCCATTGGGACCTGCTGGCCAGCGGCAGCAACAGCCTGCACTTGCTCAGCGTGGCCTACCGGGCGCGCGAGGACATGACCATCTGGGCCGACGGCCGCCTGGACGGCATCGGCCGCACGCCGCGGCTGGAGTGGGAATGGAGCGACTTGTTCGGCCCGGGTCCCATGCTCGGCGATTGGAATGGCGACGGGTACGTGGACCTGGTCGATTTCGCTGCCCTGGAAGATTGCCTGGACGGTCCCGACGGCGGCCTGGAACCCGGCTGCGACTGCTTCGACTTCAACGACGACGAAGACGCGGACCTCGAGGACTTCGCGGGATTTCAACTGGTCTTCACGGGTTGAACCGGCATACAGTTCCGGAAGGCGAGTAGCGAGTAGCGAATAGCGAGTAGCGAGTAGCGAGTTTGCCGTGATCATGGTGCGGTCAATACGGCAACTCGCCGTCGTCTTTCACCAGAGCTGGATGAACGACTTTACGTTCCCACGTTCCCACCTTCCCACGTTCCCACATTTACATGCTCTCCCCGATGTTACAGACCTTTTACAACGCCCCACCTTTCCGCGGGTAATACTCCTTACGTACGGAATTGGCACACTTGGCCCCAACAGAAAGGTGAACAGACATGAACGCGAGAAAAGGACGAGCATCAGTTTGTGTGTGGGGGATTCTGACGCTGCTCACGCCGTTGGTCGCGGCTCAGAGTGCACGCAGCCCACAACGGCCCTTGGCCGCGAACGTTATCGTTCCGCAGTCGCGGGCGTTCGCCGTCGATTCCAGCGGCTCCGTGCAAATCACCGGCGTCAACGTCGGCGTGGTCATTGTCGAGCAGGTTGCGACGACCACCATGGACATCAGCCTGCGGAACCCAGGTCGCAGCCGAGCCGAGGCCGAGTTGATCGTTCCCGTGCCGGATGGGGCGGTCGTCCGCGGTTTCGCCTTCGACGGCAGCGCCGCCGAGCCGACCGCGGCCTTGCTGCCGAAAGACGAGGCTCGGCACATGTACGACACGATCGTCGCCAAAATCCGCGACCCCGCGCTGCTCGAATTCATCGGCTACAACCTGATTCGATCGAGTGTCTTTCCGATCGCCGCGGGCGGGACGCAGAAAGTGCGGCTGACCTACGAGCAGCTCTTGCCCCGCGATGGCGCACGGATCGACTACGAGCTCCCCCGCAGCGAATCTCTGGAATATAACGTGCCCTGGAACATCACCGTCAAGATCAAGTCGAAGACGCCGATCTCGACGGCTTACTCACCATCGCACAATCTGGACACAACCCGCGGCGGTCCGCACGACTTGTCGGTCCGGATCACTTCCGACGCCGCCACGGTCCCCGGCCCCTTCCGGCTGTCGTATCTGCTCGCTGCCAACGGCGTCTCCGCCTCGCTGCTGGCCTATCCTGACCCGCAGGGCGGCGGCGGTTACTTCCTCCTGCTGGCCGGGCTGCCCGCTGAACCACTGGGCGGCCCCGTGGTGATCCGCCGTGAAATCACGCTGGTCATCGATCACTCCGGCAGCATGCGGGGCGGGAAGCTCGACCAGGCTCGGGAGGCGGCCATGCAGGTTCTTGCCGGTCTCGAGGAAGGTGAGGCATTCAACATCATCGTCTACAACGACACGGTCAAGAGCTTCTCCGCCCGCCCGGTGATTAAGACTGCCGAAACCGAACATGCCGCCCGCGAATACCTGAACCGTCTCAGAGCCGGCGGCGGGACGAACATCCATGACGCCCTGCTCGCAGCGCTCCAGGCCGAGCCGACCGCGGAAATGCTGCCGATCGTGCTGTTCCTGACCGACGGGCTGCCAACGGTGGGGCAGACGTCCGAGACCGCAATCCGCAAGGTGGCGAGCGAGCAAAACCCGTCCCAGCGGCGGATCTTCACCTTCGGCGTCGGGGTGGACGTCAATACGCCATTGTTGCAGAAGATTGCCACCGAGACGCGCGCGAAAGCGACGTTCGTGTTGCCGAAGGAAGACGTTGAAGTGAAGGTCGCCCAGGTGTTCAAGGGCCTCAAGGGTCCGATCCTGACCGCCCCGGCGCTCGACGTCGTGACGCCGCTGGCCGGGCCGCCGATCACGCGGATCACGGAAGTCATGCCGTCCAAGCTGCCGGACCTCTTTGAAGGCGATCAACTCGTGGTGCTGGGGCGTTATTTTGGCAGCGATCCCTTGGATTTCGTCTTCCGCGGCGACTATTTCGGCCGTCCGCGCGAGTTCCACTTCAGCTTCCCGCTCGATCAGGCGACCACGCGGAATGCCTTCGTGCCGCGGCTGTGGGCCAGCCGGCGGATCGCGCATTTGATCGACACTATCCGTCAAATGGGTGCTGATCCCAGTGTGATGGGAAATACGTATGCCGTCGCCGACGATCCGAAGCTCAATGAATTGACCGAGGAAATCGTCCGGCTGAGCACCGAGTTCGGCATCCTGACCGAGTACACGGCGTTCCTGGCACGCGAGGGTATGGACCTCTCGAAGCGCGACGAGGTCATGGCCGAGGCCAATGGCAATTTCCAAAAACGAGCCATGGCGACCCGCTCCGGGATGGGATCGGTCAACCAGACCATGAATCTGGCCGGACAGGCTGAACAGCAAACACTGAACCGCGACAATACGTTCTATGACGAGAACATGAACCGTGTCGCGATCACGGCGGTGCAACAGGTCAACGATCTGGCGTTCTTCCAGCGCGGCAACCGCTGGGTGGACAGCCGCGTCGTCGAGCGTGAGAACGAGGCCGAGCCGCGGCGGGTGATTGCATTCGGCACCGCCGAGTTCGCCGCTCTGGCCGACCATCTGGCTTCTGAAAACCGCCAGGGCCTGATCGCCCTCCGCGGAGATATCCTGGTCATCGTCGGCGACGAACTTGTACTCGTGAAAGGACCAACTGCGGACTAAAACGTAACGGCCGCTGGCGATGTTAGAGCCCTTTCAAAAAACGTCTGGCGTCCGGCGGGAGGGCGAGGCTCCCGCCGAGCCGCGGCTGTGGGAGGGCGAGGCTCCCGCCGAGCCGCGGCTCACCGGGAGGTTCGCCCTCCCATTGCGGCTCACCGGGAGGTTCGCCCTCCCATTGCGGCTCACCGGGAGGTTCGCCCTCCCATTGCGGCTCACCGGGAGGTTCGCCCTCCCACTGCCGCGGCTCATCGTTACAAATGATCGGGTATAGTAATGTTGAGGCACGTTCATGGCACGCCGACGCATTCTGGTGATTGAAGACGACGCCGCGATTCGCCTGGGTATTGTCGACGCCCTGGAGAGCGCGGGCTATGAGACGCTCGAAGCCGCCCGCGGCGACGAAGGCTGCGAGCTGGCCGTGCAACGCGAGTTCGACCTGCTGCTGCTCGACTTGGTGCTGCCGCGCATGGACGGCATGGACATCCTGCGTGAGGTCCGCCGCGCCCGGCCCACGCTGCCGGTGATCATCCTGACGGCCCGCGGCGAGGAGACCGATCGGCTGGAGGGTTTCCGCCGCGGGGCCGACGATTACGTCGTCAAACCTTTTAGCGTCAAGGAACTCCTGGCCCGCGTCGAGGCGGTGCTGCGGCGCTCGCCCGAGCGGCCGCTGGATATCCAGGAAATCAAGCTATCCGCCGGCGTCGCCGACCTGGCCCGTTGCGAAGTCCGTTTCGACGACGGCACACGAACCGAATTGTCCGAGCGCGAGCGGGAACTGTTGCAATACCTGGCGTCGAATCCCGGCCGAGCGATCTCGCGGGATGAAATCCTCTCCCGCGTCTGGCACGTCAACCCGCGCGGCATCGAGACCCGCACGATCGACATGCACATCGCCCGGCTGCGCGAGAAACTGCGCGACGACGCCTCCGGCCCGCGGGTGATCGTCACCGTCCGCGGCAAGGGCTACAAACTCGGCATCGACGAGGCCGTGCCATGAGTCGCCCCTGGCACATCTGGACGATCTTCAGCCTCTGCGCGGCGGTCGGCCTGGCCGCTATGATCTGGCTGACCACGATGGTGCTGCGACTCGACCGCGACACCGCCCGCGCCTGGCAGCGGACCGATGACGAGGCCAATACGCGGGTGGCCTTATGGCGGACGGACTCAGCGTTGGTCCCGCTCATCGCCCGCGAGAGTGCCCGCCCCTACTTCGTCTACTCGTCTTTCTACCCCGTCGAGCGAGCCTACACCCGCATGTTCAACAAGCTTGAGCAGGACGTGCTGATGCCCTCTCCTCTGCTCACGCAGGTCTCGCCGTACATCCGGCTGCACTTCCAGATCGACGCGGACGGCGTGTTCACCTCGCCGCAGGTGCCGGAAGGTGACATGCGGGCGCTGGCCGAGCCGGACTACGCTTCGGGCGAGGACATCCAGACCGCCGCGGCTTGGCTGAACGAGCTGCGCGCGATTGTGGATCGAGCAGCGCTGAGCGCGGCTCTGCCCTTGGAAACGAAGAAGCCGGTGGAGGTTGTGCTCGCGCCGCCGTCTGGTCGGGGGAATTACGAGAACAGGCACCAACAGCGACAAACCCCCATGCAACAAGCCGAACAGACTCAGACGTTCAGAAACATACAGGAGACGCAAGCCCGCGCGCGGGCCTTCCAATCGTCCAACGCACCCGCAGACAATGTGTGGAATGAGACGAATTGGTTCACCGACGTGACGGAGGGGCCGCTCACGCCGATTTGGAACGACAAGGCCCTGCTGTTGGCTCGGCGAGTATCCGTGAACGGCGCGGAATACGTGCAGGGCTGCTGGCTGGATTGGTCGGCGATTGAGAACTGGCTGGGGTCGGGAATCGCCGACATCTTTCCGCAGGCCCGCTTTGAACCGCTCCTGGAAACAGCGGGCGACAACGGCGGACGGGCTCTCGCGGCCCTGCCGGTGCGGTTTGAACCCGGTCCCTCGGCCCTCGAACTGGCCGCCGTCGGCTCGCCGGTGAAGATATTCCTGATCATCGCCTGGGGTTGCGTGCTGCTGGCGGCCCTGGCGGTCGTGATCCTGCTTTTTGGCACCATCTCGCTGAGCGAACGCCGGGGTGCGTTCGTCTCGGCGGTGACGCACGAATTACGGACGCCGCTGACCACGTTTCGGCTCTACACCGACTTGCTCGTCGACGGAATAGTGCGGGATGAGGACAAGAAGCGGCGTTACCTGAAGACTCTGCACGCCGAGGCGAGTCGTTTGGGGCATCTGGTCGAGAACGTGCTGGCTTACGCCCGGCTCGAACGCGGCCGCGCGGGTGCCCGGGTGGAGAGCATTCCGCTGTCGGAGTTGTTGTACCAGGTCCGGGACCGGCTTACTGACCGCGCGGCCCAGGCCGGCATGACCCTGAGCATCGAGCCGCTATCACAGCCATTGGCGGAGGTGTACGTACATGCGGCGGCTTCCCAGGTGGATCAGATCTTGTTCAACCTGGTCGATAACGCCTGTAAGTACGCCGCCGCGGCGGACACGAAACAGATTCACATCACCGCGGAACGCCGTGGCGAGACCCTCTCGCTGCGCGTGCGGGACCATGGCCCGGGAATTCCGCCCGGCGAAGTAGACCGGCTGTTCCAACCCTTCCACAAATCCGCCCGCGAGGCAGCTCATTCAGCCCCGGGCGTCGGGCTTGGCTTGGCCCTGAGCCGCCGCCTGGCCCGCGGCATGGGCGGCGATCTCCGACAGATTCAGACCGCGGGTGACGGAGCCTGTTTTGAATTAGTCTTACGCAGCAAGAGCCTCTAACAAGACCCGAAGAGCCGCGGGCCTGAAGCCTTGCTATTACCCACATTTTCTGAGTTGTATGTAGCGGCCGGGCCCCGTACCGGCCGGCGGGAGCCTTGTTCCGTGGCAGCGCTAGGCCCGGCATTTATGCCGGGTAAACGAG
>JAGMDK010000179.1 GCA_023128695.1 Phycisphaerae bacterium | reverse complement strand
TTCACACGAATCGCAGCTTCTGTCGTCATGCCGGAAGGATACGGATTTCCGGCTCAAGTTGCAACAGTTATTTCGTCGCAGGCCCTTAGCGAGGGCCAATCAAAACAGAGCGTTAGCGAGGGCCAATCAAATCAGAACCCGAAGCGTTAGCGAGGGCCAATCAAAACAGAACCCGAAGCGTTAGCGAGGGCCAATCAAAACAGAACCCGAAGCGTTAGCGAGGGCTAATCTGCTGGGCCATCCCGCCCATCGCTGACGCTTCGGGTTCTGCTGGGACATCCCGCCTTCGCTTCGGGTTCTGATTTCTCCGCGTGCTCCGCGGTGAGATCTCCTGCCTACAGCGGCGGATACTCCTCCGGGAAGCGGATCAGGAGCCACTTTTCCTCGTACTCCTTCCACGGCGTCCAGCCCAGCTCTTCAAGCAGCCGGAGGCGCTGCTCGTACAGCTCCTTGTCAGGTTCCGAGTCGTCGATTTTCTCATTAAGCAGTTCCAGGGCCGCGCCGAGCCGGCCGTGGCGGATTTCACGATCGATGTGCAGCATGAGGTAATCGTCGTCGGTCGTGTCAACCCACTTCTGCAATTCGGTGAAGGCGGCCTCGAAGGCATCCATACGTGAGGCCTCTGCGTCAGTTTCGGGCCGGCCCTCCGGTTCACTCTCGGCACCCATGTCGAACAGTGCCCGCGCTTTGCGATGCAGCGCGTCGACCAGCCACTTCTTCCGCTTGTCCATCTCCTGGCGGACCTTGGCACCGTCCTTGTCATCCGGGTCGAGCTTGACGCCGTAATGGGCCGCGAGCTGCTCCTGGTCGATCTGGGCGAGAACCCGGTCCGCGGCGGCTACCACCGCGGCTAGATCATCCTCCCGCTGCTTGCCGTCGGCACGTTTGAGCTGTTCAACCAAAACCGGCAAATGGTTTGGATAGTCATGCAAAGCCTCGGCGGCGAGCCGGTCGAATAGCGCGCGCTGCTCCTCGTCGCGAAGCTTCGCTAACTGACCGACCTTGAAGTCCCGCAAGGCCTCGGCCAGCTTCTCCTCTTCGGTCTGTTCGTCCTCGTCATCTTCATCGGCGGCCGGCTCGTCCTCTTCGGCGATCGGCGGCGGCGGCACGACGTACGTTACGCGGTAGCCGCCGGGGCGCTTGCCGGCACCGAGCAGGTTCTTGGCACCGCCGCCGAAGGTCATCGTGCCGAGCAGCAGGTCACCGGGCTCGGCCTGGTCCGGAAGATCGTCCGCGGCCGGACCGGCGATCCAGAGCACTGCCCGCCCGCCTTTGGGCAGCGTCCGCGCGCCGAAATCGCCGTACCCGCTGAGCACGTCGTCCGGGTCACTATAGAAATCAAGGCTGACAGGCGCATTAAGTTTGTAATCCAACATCAACGCCATGTCTTCGAGCTGTTCGAGTTGAGACACGTCGTCGTGCCGCAGGTGGTAGCGGAGGACATAGTCGCCTTCGTTCAGATGGAGCGAGCGCGGCGCCAGGCCCCAGCGCTCGACGACCCGCTGAGACGCGTCGAAGATCATGTACTGCAACGACTGCCACGACTCCTGATATTCCAGGATATCCAGCATCGCCACGCGCGGCGTCACGGTGCCGGAGTCTTCCACCTCGAAATCGTAAGTCAGGATGAGTTCGTAGATCTGCCGCTGCTCGGGCAACTGGTCGCGCACGCCGTCGAGCGGGCGCATTTCGGAGTCGCTGGGCCGCACGGATCGCCGGAGCGTGTTCAGCGACGCCTTGGGCGAGACACGCTCGCTACGGAGCGGTGTTTCGACACTCATCCGCGTGGCAACCGCGCTGCCGTCGATGCTGAGCGCCGCCCGGTCCGGGACGACGCCGTGGAAGATCACCTCGGCCTCGATTTCGCTCTCGCCGATCATCGACCAATATTGGGCTAGGCAGAGTTCGAGCGTCCGACCGGGGACGACCTTGAAGCTGCGCACTTCTTCCGCCCCCGTGTCCATTCGGAGGTAGTTCTCAGAATAATGTTCGGCGTAACGGTAGCCGGGCACCAGTAGACCCGCGTGGAGCACTATCCAGAGCGGTTCACCGTCATCGATCCGCCGTACGCACACGTCCGCCCAGGTCGCCCCCGCGGGCACCGCCAGGAAACGCCGCTCGACCTGTTCGGGCTCGAAGGTATACGATTCCTCCCACGCGTATTCGTCCTCGTCGAGCCACTCCGGCCGGATGACCGTGATCGGCAGCCGGAAGAGCGGCCCGCGCTCGGGGCAGGCGGAGTCGTAGCCGCGAATCTCGGCGTAGTGTACGCTGGGCGGCAGCCGCGTCGGATCAACCTTAACGCTCAAGCGGCGACCGCCGTGCATCAACATCAAGTGCTCGGCACATTCAACCCAGCGGGCGGTGCTTTCGAGCGTGATCCGTAGCTCAAAATCGACCTTGTCACGGTTGTCGGCGTCGTCGTGAAAGACGGGATCGATCGTGACGCTGGTCTCGTACGGCTGTTCCGTCTCATACGGCTCACGCAAATAGATGCCGCGGCGATGCTTGCGCGAGTGGACGCGCACCGCAAACCGCAAATCCTCGTCTTTGTAAGCAGCAAACTTCTTCACGTGCTCAAACGCCCGATTGATCTGCAACATTCCTCGACCTTGGGCGAAGATGTCGACGCCCGGGATTGGCTGAGCCGTGTTTTCAAGCGCCCGGCGGATACGAGCCGGCGAATACGCAATCCCCTCGGCCTTCAACCCCGACAGCAGCAGAGCGATATTCCCGCAGGCGTTGGGCGAAGACATGGAAGTGCCGTGGGCCTGCTCATTCCGCTGGAGAACCCAGTTGGGAACTGGGCTGATGGCGCCGCCGGGGGCGCTGAAGTTTACGCCGAGCGCGCCGTCGTAGCTGGGGCCGCGGGTGGACCAGGTGTAGTGGGTACCCGGCAGCCGCTCGCGGAGTGAGTATTGCACTTCCATCATGTCCGGCGAGACGTACGCCCCGACGGCGAGGATCGCCTCCGTGCTGGAGCCGGGGTAGCCGATGGTGGAGAGGGCTGGGCCTTCGTTGCCGGCGCTGGAGACGAAGATGATGCCGTGCTTGTTGACGAACTCGGAGTAGATTTCGCAGTTCCGGCCGACGTCGGGATCGGCCGAGGGCTCGCCGAAGCTGAGGTTGATGAGATCGCACTTGTTCTGGAGGGCGGCGATGCAGCCGCGAACCTCGCCGGTGGCGCAGGAGTTGGAGTCCAGGCGGTTGTCGCCGATCTTGACCGCGACGAGCTGTGCTCCGGGAGCCAAGCCGTTGAGTTCGGGCTCATCGTGGAAGTACGCCGCCACGATGCCGGCGACGTGCGTACCGTGACTCCCGACGTCGGTGACGATCGACAGCAGGTTGCCCTCGTCGTAAATATTGACGGCGAAGTTCAGCAGATCGTCTTCGCTGAAGGTCGCGTATTGGCGTTCGAGACGGTAGTTGGTCATGAGCTTTTCGTCGCTCAGCTCACCGTCCTCATCGGTGTCGATTGCCGCTCGCCAGACGCTGCCGTCGTGGAAGACCACGCAGTCGAAGACCGGGCCGGGGTCGTCGTATTCATCCTGCATGGCGTCGAGCAGCTCGAGCCGTAGCTCAAGCTCGTCGCGCTCCTTCATCTGTTCCGACGTGGGACTGGCATGGTCCGCGTCCCACTCAACCAGCCGACGTTCCAGTTCGGCGACCGCGACTCGCTGTTTCTCCTCCCATTTTTCCAACCGCTCTTCGGTCAGCCGCGCGACCAGTCCGCCGGGATATATTTCGTAGGCTCGTTTGAGGCCCAGGTGGTATTTGCCGGTGGGATTGTTCCAGTTGGGATCGAGCTTGAGTTGACGCCCGGAGAGACCGGCGAGCGTTCCGTCTTCCGCCTCAACGACGGTCGCGGTATCCACGTCGCCGCTACCGGAGCCGTCCACCAGGTCGACGATTTTGGGATTGCCATCGCTGGTAACTTGCAGGCCGGGGGCGCCGGGGTCGACGCCGGTATCGAAAATGGCCACGATCACGCCGCGGCCGTCGTATTCGGGATAGTGTTGCAAAAAGCGGTCGGCGCCGGTGTCCGCCTTGGGAATGAAACCGTAGCCGGGGAAATCACCCTTCCGCGGCGGAGCGGCCAGGACGGCGGAAGCGACGAACGCAATGAGTAAAGGACTGATAATGTGTAGCTTCTTCATAGAGACACTCTTCATGGAGACACTCTTCCGCTAGCAGGTATAACACCGCTCCGGCCTCCGTTTGGCCGAAGGAACCTATGATGCTACCATTGTGCGACTCGTTTTCCTACACCGTTACGTTTTCCGACACAAGTACTGTGTCACGCTCTGGTTTTCGGGCAGCACAACGCGTGTGCCACTGCTCTTGAGCAGTGTCAGGGCTATTGTCGGCCCAAGAAGACACTGCTCAAGAGCAGTGGCACACACAACGTGACCCGAGAGCCAAAGCGTGATGATGCCCCGCACCGGTCGTAGAACTGGGAAATGTAGCGGCCGGGCTCCGTACCGGCCGTAGATGTCCAGGTGAGTTTCGAAGGCAACGGCCGGTACGGAGCCGGCTGCTACATTATTTCGTCAGGCTCGGAGGCCTGATGAGTAATTGGCTAGAAGTCAGCCGTGAAAGATCAAGTTGCCCAAACGCATTCCCGCCCCTCTGGGGCGGAATGATGATTCACCACGCGTCCCGCCAGACCGCCGACACCAAGAACCAGCCGAGTCCAGCACGCACCCGTTGAACAACCTTCCCTGTTCGCTAATTGCCGGCGATCCGATAGAATCACTGCCGTGGATGTGTTTGAGACCATCCGCAGAGATACGCGTCTGGAAGAGCTGATTCGGCTGCTCGCTCGCGGACCAGGGGCCGTGGCGGCCGAAGGCTTGTGGGGATCATCCGCGCCTATTTTGGCGGCTCTTGCCGCCGAGCGGCTTGGGCGACCATTGTTGTTGATAACCGCCCACTCCGACGAGGCCGACGATATCCGGGACGACGTCGAAACCGCGCTCGGCACGCCGCCGGAGCTGTTGCCACAACTTGACACCATGCCCCACGACGCCGTTGGGCCGGACGAACTCGCCGGCGAGCGGCTGCGGCTGTGCCTTACGCTGCTACAGCAGCGTGGGAACGTGGGAACGGAGGCCGAGTCCGACGATGTCGGCGACAATTCTGAACTCGCTGCTCGCTCCTCTGAACTCGCTACTTCCTCCCCCGAACTCGCTACTCGCTACTCGCTACTCGCTACTCACATCCACATCGTCGCCCCGATCATGGCCCTGATGCAGCCGGTGCCGTCCGCCGAGGCGATTCGCGCCAGTTCGTATTCCATCGCGGTCGGGCAGCAACTCGATCCCGACTCGCTTGGCCGCTGGCTGGGCGAGCACGGCTTTCAGCGCTGTGACGCCGTCGAGGTGCCCGGCGATTTCGCTCGCCGCGGGGGCATCGTCGATGTCTACTCGAACGCCCACACCGACCCCGTACGGATCGAATTCTTCGGCGACGAGGTCGAATCGATCCGCCTGTTCGACACCGGCACCCAGCGCTCGTCACATACGCTCGATGCAGTGCAAATACCGGCGTTGTCCTTCACCGCCCGTGAAGTCGGCGACGGCAAAGCGGATGACAAGACGACGACGAGCTTCCTGGCGCTGCTGCCACCCGACACGCTGATCGCGTTCAACGAGCCGGGCGAGATTCAGGAACTGGGCCGCACGTTCCTCCAGCGGCTCGGCGAACGGGTCGGCATCATCCCCGCCGACGCGATTTTCCGCCGGGCGAACGACTTTACGCAGTTGCACCTGCACCGCTTCACGGGCGCGGCTGATAACGCCGTCCGCTTTGACGTCTCCAGCCTGCCGCAGTTCGAGCCCAAGTCGGCGGACGCGCTGCAAGCCCTGGGTGAGTTCGCCGCGGAGCGCGACGTCGTCGTGCTCTGCGACAACCGGGCCGAAGAACAGCGCTTTCATGAGTTGCTTGAACAGCAGCCAGAACCAGCGATTCCAGACGCCGAATCCGGAGAACGGGTGCCATGCCCAAGCCCGCCTTCGAGCGGCGCACGAGTTTCACATGATGCACCGAGCGGGCTTGGGCATGCCACACGAGGTCCGGCGCTACTGCGGGTTCGCACCACGATCGGCGTCATCCATCGCGGTTTCCAGTGGAACAGCACCGCGTACGTCCCACATCACGAGTTGTTCCACCGCTACCGGCAGCGGCGCACGTTGCGGCGCGTGCAGCCGGCCCGGCCGATCGATAGCTTTTTCGACCTCGAAGCCGGCGACCATGTGGTCCATGCCCTGCACGGCATCGGCCGTTTCCTGGGGCTCAAGACGCTTGACCGCGACGGCCGCGTCGATGAATACCTGGCCATCGAGTTCGCCGGCAAGGCGGTCGTGCACGTCCCAATCAGCCAGATCCACGTCGTGCAGAAGTACATCGGCACCGTCCGCGGCCGGCCCAGGCTCAGCAAGGTCGGCGGCACGGGCTGGAAAAAGACCAAGCAGCGCGTCGCCGATGCGGTTACCGACTTGGCGGCAGAGCTGCTTGCCGTGCAAGCTCGGCGGGACTCCGAGGAGGGCATCGCGTACCCGCGCGACACCGAGTGGCAGCGCGAATTCGAGGGCTCGTTCATCTATCAGGAGACCGAGGACCAAATCCGCACCCTCGATGAACTGAAAGCCGACATGACTCGCCCGCGACCGATGGACCGGCTGCTGTGCGGCGACGTGGGCTATGGTAAGACCGAGTTGGCGCTGCGGGCCGCGTTCAAGGTCGTCGAATACGGGCGGCAGGTGGCGGTCTTGGTGCCGACCACCGTACTCGCCGAACAACACCACCAGACCTTCCACGAACGCCTGGTGGACTATCCCTTCACGATCGAGGTCCTCTCGCGGTTCCGGACGAAAAAGGAGCAATCCAAGATTGTCGAGCGGGCTCGCCAGGGGCAGATCGACATCCTGATCGGCACCCATCGCTTGCTCTCGCGCGACGTGCGGTTCGCCGATCTCGGGTTGGTCGTCATCGACGAAGAGCAGCGTTTCGGCGTTGAAGCCAAAGAGAAGCTCAAGCGGCTGCGGGCGACGGTCGATCTGCTGACGCTGACCGCGACGCCGATCCCGCGCACGCTGCACATGTCGATGCTCGGCATTCGCGACATCTCATCGCTGGCGACGCCGCCGATCGATCGCCGGTCGATTGTCACGCAGGTGCGGCTGTGGGATGACAAGCTGGTGCGCGACGCGATCCTGCGGGAGCTGAACCGCGACGGGCAGGTGTACTTCGTGCACAACTTCGTCCGCGATATCCACAGCGTCGCGAACCGCCTCCGCACGCTGGTGCCCGAGGCCCGCTTCGTCGTCGGACACGGGCAAATGAGCGGGCATGAACTGGAGGACGTCATGCTCCGGTTCCTCCAACGCGAGGCCGACGTGCTGGTCTCGACGAACATCATCGAGTCCGGGCTCGACATCCCGACCACGAACACGATTTTCATCAACCGGGCCGAGCGTTTCGGGCTGGCGGACCTACACCAACTCCGCGGCCGCGTCGGGCGGTCCAAACACCGAGCTTATGCGTACGCGCTACTCTCGCCGAAGCATCCGGTCAAGGAGAATGCCGCCCGCCGGCTCAAGGCGCTCGAGCATTACAGCGATCTCGGGGCCGGGTTCCAGATCGCGATGCGGGACCTGGAGATTCGCGGGGCGGGCAATATTCTGGGGCCCGAGCAGTCGGGGCACATCGAAGCCGTCGGCTATGAGATGTACTGCCAGCTTCTGGAGCAGGCCGTGCGGCGAATGCGGAACGAGCCCGCCGAGGTGTATCGGCCGGTCAATCTTGATCTCGGCATCTCGGCCACGATCCCGCGCGGCTACATCCGCGCCGACCGCCAGCGGATGGAGGTTTACAAACGCCTGACGGGTTGCCGGACGATCGAGGAGCTGGGCGTGTTGCGGGATGACATGCGCGACGCCTTCGGCCCGCCGCCGGAGGCCGTCGAGACGCTGCTCGCGTTGGCGGAAATCCGCGTGCTGGCACAGCCGTGGGGCATTCGCTCGCTGGTGCTCGATGAGCCGGACGTCATCTTCGCGGTCGACGATCTGAGCCAGGTGCAGCCCCTGCTCAGCGAGGGCCCCGGCTCGCCGCGCGTACCCGACCCGCGGACCATCCATTGGCGCCTGTCGAAGCGCTACCTGGAGCCGAAGACGCTGCTGACAGTCTTGCGGAAGCAGCTCAAGCGAACCTTGCCTGCCGCTGCGCAACTCGAAAATGTGGGCTAAGTACCGAACGCCGCGTACGAGCGGGCTCTGTGCCGGACGGCATATGCCCGCCTGAATGAAAATAGTCATATATTATGACTGGACATATATTCTGACCATTGTTACCATATAGGTATGAACAAGATCAGTGCTTCCAAGTTCAAGGAGCAGTGTCTGGCGCTGCTCGAGCAGGTCGAACCGGATGGAATCGTGATTACCAAGCACGGCAAGCCGGTGGCCAAGCTGGTGCCGATCGAGAGGGATTGCTCCGATTTGATTGGCAGTATGAAGGATGAACTGGTCATTAAAGGCGACATCTTATCGACGGGTCTGGCTTGGGATGCTGAATCTTGACACGCACATTCTCCTGCACGCTCTCACCGGCTCGCTGACGAGGCGCGAAAAGAAACTCCTGTGTGGCAATCCCTGGGGCATCTCCGCGATCGTGCTCTGGGAGATTGCGAAACTAGCGCAATTGGGACGTATCGAAATCGACCTGGACTCTCCCCGTCTGCGCAGAGTAATCGCCCGTCTACGCATCTGGCCCCTTGATCTGCCGATCTGCCGTGAAATCGCCAATCTGGATTTCAAAGGCGACCCGGCGGATGAAATCATCGCCGCCACGAGCATCGTTCAGCGCGTGCCTCTGATAACGCGCGACCGGGCGATCAAGAAATCCAAGCGTGTGCCGCTGGCGTGATGAGGCGAGCGTTTTACGCTTGCTTGACTATCTCCGCCGCCTGGGAGAGCAGCCAATAGAGTGCACCCCCGGCTCCGACGCCAAACACCACCGCCAGGATTAAACTACCCCACGAGCCCGCCGAGTAGCGTCCCGGACTATTCTGTGGCAATCCATCCAGCATCACTGTCTCCCGCACAAGTTCCCCGGGCTGGACCATTCTCGTTTTTCTCTACGAACAAATACGTCGTAAGCAGCGGCAGTCCCCTTAGAAGAGTTCTTCTTTTTTAGAATGCCGAGTACTGGTTTCGGTATGTGTCTATACCGCGAGACATCTTTACGATATGGTGCCAGTCAGCCTAACGGACTTATGGAATCACGGGATTGGGATCAGGCTTGAAATCGCACATCGACTACGAAGCGGCCTTTGAGGATTACCTGCGCACTCGACAAATTCCGTACGTCGCCGTCGATGAGGCCAAGCGGGCCGCGTTTCGCGACGCCAAGCTGAAGAGTTTTGACTTCATTGTCTATTCGCGTCACGCAACCAACTGGCTGGTGGACATCAAGGGCCGCCGCTGGGCGGCGCGGAAGGGCAGCGGCAAGCCCGCCTGGGAGAACTGGGTCACGCAGGCCGACCTCGACGGACTCAAACAGTGGCAAGAAGTCTTCGGAAACGGCTTCGGGGCGCTGCTGATCTTCGCGTACCGGCTCGACGCCGACGGCGAGCCGCCGCCGGAGGTCGTTCATACGTTTCGCGACGCGCGGTACGTCTTTGCCGGGGTGCCGGCGGACGAATATCAAACGCAGGCCCGCGTCCGCAGTCCGAAGTGGGGCACGGTCAACATGCCCGTCCGCGAGTTCGCCAAACACGTTCGGCCAGTGGCGGATTGGTTGTAGCAGTCCGCTGCACAAGTCATGTAGCGTCCGGGCGGTTATGAGCTTGTGAATCTTTTCTGGGTGGGGCGGGCATCTTGCCCGCCAAGCAGCGATAGCAAGCTATAACAGCGGGCGAGAGAGCTTGTGAATTTT
>JAGMDK010000178.1 GCA_023128695.1 Phycisphaerae bacterium | reverse complement strand
TGGGCCACCCAGTCAAGATGGGCCACCCAGTCAAGATGGGGCACCCAGTCAATAAGGTTAAGCCTATTCATCAACACACTTACTTCGATTCAACACTGTTGCTCCGACTCCCGCGGGCTAGGCCGCGCGGGCTTGCGGCTGGTCGGGCATCATGCCCAAGGTAACCGACGATTCTTCACTCGCCGCGAAGGTCACGGAGGTCTCCCCCATCTCCTCCGTCCGCGCCCAGCTCGTCATGCCGAGCGCCCCCGCCGTGCTGTCCGAGGTGAGTTGCGTCTCGGGCACCTCGCCGGCCCGCAGGGTCACTTCCAGGGTAAACGCCAGCGGGTCGCAGCAGTAGAGCTTGGTCAGCGCCCGGGTCTGCATGTAGCGGAAACCGCCCGGTACAAAAGAAAGGTAGGTATCCCAATCGACCGGTCCGACCGCGATATTGAACGCCCCGCCCAGGTCGTACACCTGGTCGCCGACGGTAAGGTCGACGCCCAGCCCGCTGTTCGCCAGGCCGAAGCGGTTCAGGTCGGCCTCCTCGAGCGGCACCCATTGCCCGAGGAACTGGCTCACTCGGACGGGGATGTTTTCCCAATAGTCGTACAACACGCCCGCCAGCGTCGTCGCGGAGCGCGGATGCTGCGTCAACGCGCCGGCGTAGCGGATCAAACGGATCGGCGGCAGCCCCAGAGTCGACTCGTCGAAGCTCGGGGGACAGCCGATCAGCAGTCGCAGATACTCGGTGATGGCATCCCGCCGCGGGGCGGCGAACATCCGCTCGTAGCGATATTTCAGCCAACTGCGGTAAAACAGCGAAATGACGCGGTGGTGAAAGATATCGAGGAAGTCACGCACGGGGCTCGACGCGGGTGGGGCGTCCGCCGGCTGCTCGCGGCCATCCTCCGTCGACTCATCAGTCACCGTCGGGTCCGAGGCCCGCAGGATGTCGATCGCGTAATGGACCGGCAAGGGCGTCGAAACACCGTACATGCCCAGGAAGGTCACATCCAACAAGTAATAAGGCTCGCCGCCCGCGGGGTCACGACATTCGGTTATCCGCCGCACGTCGGTAGCCGGGAAGCCGAGTGAGAGGTCCGGCCGGAACCGCAGCCGTTCCCGAGCGACGGGGCCGCGCTGCCCAACCGGCACTTCGATGCCGCGATAGCGCTCGAAGAGCCAGACGGCCTGGAAGAAATCGAACTCCCAGGCGCGTTTCCGCAGACGCTCCAGGAGCGAGAGCCGGCCTCGGGAGGCCCGCGGGGCGAGCGGATTGACCGTGTCAGTTGCCGTCATGATGACCTTCCGCCGGCGTGAATTGTTCGCCCGCCCGCGGCGGGAACGCGTAGACCTGGCCGGAGCGTATCATCCGCACGGTCAACTGGCTGAACGCGTTGATGGTGACGTAGGCCGCCATAAACCGGTCCGCCAGGGCCGCGAACAAGTACGCATCTCCTTCCCCGGCAAAGTGATCCTCGTTCAGTTCCAGATTGACCTGTAAACCACGGATCGGGGCGCCGCGCACCATCCGCTCCCGGTACGACGACTTGATCAACTCGATGCCGTCGAGCAGGCGCTGCTGCGCGATCGCCCGCTGCGCGTCGTGAGCCGCCTGAAAATCGTAAATCCGCAACAGTTCCTTGAAATGCTCCACGTCGGTCAGCGAGACGTAGTTCAGCGACATGTGCGAGATCAGCCGCCAGTGCAGCCCCTTTCCCAACGGCGGCCGGGTCGTCGGCGTCGGCTTGAGCAGGTTGCGGAATTTGGTCCCGGACGGCGAATCGTCCGTCGGCTCGCTGATGTCGCCGGCCCGCAACTCGGCCGGCAAATCCCGGTTCGTGCAGGTCAGGTCGATCGAGACCGTCTCCTCCTCCGGGACCGCGTCCGGCTGCCCGCCGACCACGAACGAGACCTGCGTGTCCGTGCCCCAGCGGGAGTCCCGGCCGATCATGCTCTCCGAAATGTGCGTCTGGTAATACGTGGCGGAGCGGGGGTCCGGGGTCGCCATGTGCGTGAACGAGTAGAACGGCTTGAACTCGTGCGACTCCATGTCCTCCGAGCGGACCAGCCCCAACACGCGCTCGATCGAATACACCTCCGCATGACGGCGATCCGCCAATCCGGCCCGGGCCGGCTGCACCAGGTAACGCACCCGGTCGTGGCTCACCCGAATCGGCTCGGCGTTGTGCGGGAAGAGATTCACGATCGGCACGCAATGCAGCCGAACATTTTCCGGAGACACCCGGGGGAACGAATCGAGCCGGCGGTTGAAGGTGAACGTCAGCTCCAGCTTGTCCTCCAACTTCAATTGACCGGCCGCCCGAGCGAGGCCGTGCACGTCCACAAACAGGAAACGATCCTTGAGCGTGAAGTATTCCTGAATGTGACAATAGCCGGGGAACACGTGGGGCGGATACGGCAGGACCTGCTCGTCCTGACGAAGCCCGGCCGGCCGCACACTCCCCGGCGGGAGTGGCATTTCGCGGCGGTCCCTACCGCTCCCGCCGTCACCGACGGTAACGTTCTCGACATGCGCCGCCAGGAGCAGATAGAGCGTAAACGACGTGCGCGGGTCGCCGGCGAGATGGAACTGGACCGCGTCGAGTTCCAAGTCCGCCAGATTCGCTTTCGCGGCCACCTGGAACTGGAGGATCAAGCGGGCCGGCTCCGCGGGGGGCGTTTCCAGCCGGGCCCCGCGCAGGGCCCAGGGCCGTAGCTTGACGGGCCAGGCCGAGCGGTAGCGGCAACGGGTGCCGTCGATCGGCCGACTGGCGAATTCCGCTCCGGCTTCCACTAACATGGGGGCCTGCATGGCTTCGATTTCCGGTAGGAGCTCCAAAATCGACATCGAGGGGACCGGCCGCAAATAGTGCGGCCAGAGCAGCGACATCAGACTGCCGGTGAGTTCCGGGAGTTCGTCGTCGAGCTTCTGGCGAATACGCCCGCACATGAAGGCCACGCCTTCGAGCAGACGGTCGACGTCGGGATCGGAGCCCGGATCGGCCAGGTAGCGCGCGATCTCCGGATTGGCCCGCGCGAACTCGGGCCCCACCTCGCGCAGATATCGCAACTCGTCCTGATAATATGTGTTGCCCACGATTTCTCTGTGTTGCACCGACTTCACGCCGGTGGCTCGGCCGGTACGGGGCCCGGCCGCTACATTATTGTGTGGCACCGGCTTCCAGCCGGTGGGACGGCCGGTACGGGGCCCGGCCGCTACATTTCCACTGTGTGGCGCCGGCCTGTGTGGCACCGGCTTCCAGCCGGTGGATCGGCCGGTACGGGGCCCGGCCGCTACATTGCGCCGCTCTCAGCCGGCAACCTGGAACTTCCCGGTCGGCGAAAACGACGTTTCGTACCACACGCGGTGCTCGCCGCTACGGCCAACCAACACGGCGTCTATGCGGAAGACCAGCATTCGCTCGTCGCCCTCTTCGGTCTTATGCGTGACCCGCACGCGGCGCAGGCGTGGCTCATAGCGTTCGATCGCGACGCGAATCGCATCCTGTACCTGCCGCAGGTACTCCTCGCTGCCGGCCAACATGTCGGTCAAAGCGGGCAACCCATAATCGGGGGCCGCCTCACTCATCCCGTGACGCGCATTCAACAACCGGATCAGGTTCCGCTGCACCGACTCCATCAGGGCTTCGGCGTCTTCTTCCTTGGTGGCCTCATAGCGACCCGAAGCGCGCTCCGGAGTCGCCGCGGCAATGCGATCCAATAGCGACTGCTCCCGGCCCACGCTCGAATCCTCGGTTTCCATATCGACGCGCGGCGACCTGCGTTACGCTGACGTAGCCAGCCTTAAGCCACCAATGCGCCGCACGGGACTGGTCGGGTTTCATAATTAGTGCGACGACCATATTGTCCATAAGAGCCGCGCAATCAATCTATGAAACACTGCTAGTGTAGTGATTCATCCAGTTTGCACCTTATTCACGCCGGTGGGGCGGGCGTCCCTGCCCGTCCGTGGCGGGCACAGAGGCCCGCACCACCTTGAATCATGACGCGACAATTATGGATTACTACACTAGGCACCACCGCCCGGGCTGCGCCACTGATCCATCTCCGTCTGGCCCTCGAACCATTTCCATTCGATCTGCTCGTACACGAAGCTGACCTGCTCCATGTGCCGATAGGTCTCGTTCTGCGGCAGGAAGCTCATCGGCATGTACGGGCGCATGTCCACGATGCGGGCGTTCGTCAGCGTGATGGTGTAGTAAATGTCCTCAAACTGCGAGACCGGATCGATGCGGTAGAAGTCGAGCGTGACCAGCGCCAGGTTCTGGCCGGTGCAGAGGGCCTTGTGAAAACCCGGGGTGGCCTTGTCGATCAGCTTGACCACCCGCATCGGGCTGTGCACCCGCACGCCGGTGGCCTGGCCGGTCGTCAGATCAACCGGCTGATGAATGTGGTGCTCGATCTCGAATATATCGGACGTGTCTGTCCGATTTTCTTTCTCCGACGAGCCTGGATAACCTTCAACCTTCAGATTGCAGGGCGTTGGCATAGCCACATCTCCTTGTTTTCGTGCCCCTGAGTCCTATCCATTCCATTACACGTTACACAAAACATCTAGCCACGGCGTGCGATCACGCCACGTTTCAAACACTGCTCAAGAGCAGTGGCACTCATCGCACTGCTCAAGAGCAGTGGCACACTTTGCCGCCGACACCACGCCGCGGCGTTTATCCGCTTCAAACCGCCTACTGCGGCGGCGGGTCGAACTGCCCGACCATGGACAGTTGCACTTCCACTCCTTTGAGCTTGAAGTGCGGAATCATCTGGATTTCCGATTTATACATACCCGGCTTGCCGGGCACCGGCTCGGCCGTCACCTGGATTTCCTTGAGCGGGTACTTGGCCGCCAGCGTGTCGTCCAGCGTGCCCTGGCGGCAGTACTGCTTGAGCCATTTGTTGATCTCGAAGGTCATCTTGTCCGCGTCCATCACGCGGCCCATGTTCTCCCGCCAGATCACCTTCAGGTAGTGCGCCAGGCGGCACTGGATCATCAGGTACGGGAACGCCATGCCCAGCCGGGCGCGGGTCTCGTCCTCCTTGCCCTCGGCCGTGTCGGGGAACTTGCCCACGCTCTTGGCCGAAGGGGCGTCGAAGAACGCCGCGTTGTCGCTGCCCTTCCGCATCACCAGCGGCATGAACCCGAAGTTGCACAGGTCGACGTCCATGTCCTCCGAGATCATCGTCTCGGTCGGGATCTTGGTGTGATACTGCCCGGTGGCCTCGTACTGATGCAGCGGCAGATCGGGCACCGTCCCGCCGCTGGTCGGCCCCACGATCGAGTTGTACCAGCCGAACTTGGCGAAACTCTCGGTCATCCGTCCGGCCATCGCGAAGGAGGCGTTGCCCCACAGGTAGCGGTCGTGATCCTCCACCCGCACGTCTTCCTCAAAAACGAACTCCTTCACGTCCTGATTCTCCACCGTGTACGGGGCCCGCAGCAGGAACCGCGGCATCGCCAATCCCACGTAGCGCGAATCGTCCGACTGGCGGAACGAGTTCCACTTGGTGTACATGGGCTGCTCGAAAATCTCGTACATCTCGGCGAGTTTCGGCAGGTGGCCGTAGTCGTTCATGTTCTTGTCGAACATCTTCGGGCTCGCGGCCCCCAGGAACGGGCACTTCGCCACCGCGGATACCCGGGAAATCTCGCTCATCAGTTCCACGTCCGGCGTGCGATAGTCGAAATCGAAGTTGCTGACCATCAGGCCGTAGGGATTGCCGCCGAAGGTGTTGTACTGGTCCCGGTAGACCGTTTTGAACAGGCCCGTTTTCTGCCAGTCCTTGCAGTCCTGGAAGTCCTCCAGCAGGGCTTCCTTGGTGGTGCTGAGCATCTCGATGCGGATGTTCTGCCGGAACTCGGTGTTGTCGATCAGGTACCAGAGGCTCCGCCAGGCGCTCTCCAGCTTCTGGTATTGTTCGTTGTGAAGAATCTCGTTGACCTGCGCGCTGAGCTGCTGGTCGATCTCGCTGATGAAATCGTCAACGACCTGCTTGTTGATCGTCACCTTCTCCAGGTCCAGGCCGGCCGCCTTCTGCACCAGCCCGGCCAGTCCCTTGCGATACAAGTCCATATACTCGTGATCGAGATCCAGGGAATCAATCAGCGAGTCAACGGCTTCCGTCTCTGCCGCCCCGGCGGCTGCCGCGGCTTCTTGTGGTTGCTCTGCCATCGTCGTGTATCTCCGTTGTGATCACAAATCCGCGTTATACGTTATACATCGCGAAAACGATGTCCGTGTTAACCCCGTTCCGCTTATTCACCCGCGCCGGACTCGCCGCCGCCCTCGCCCGCGGCGGCGTCGCCGCCGGACTCGTCGGGGGTCGAGATCAAGGCCAGAATCTTATCGCGGACTTCGGGATCCTTGATGGCCTCCAGCAGCTTCTTCTGCGCCTTTTTGTCGCCCATCTTGGGCCGCAGGGCTTTCAGTGCGTCGCGCAGCTCGAGCAGGTTCTTCAGCTCCGGCACCTGGCGGGCGATGGACTCGGGCCGGAAATCCTTGAGGGTCCCGAATTTCAGGGACACCGGCAACTCGCCCGTGCCGCTGATGCGGTTGTCCACGCTCGACTCCAGCGAGAGGTTGAAGCTCTGCATGACCGAGTCAAAATTAGTTTTGTTGATGTCGGCCGGGACACGCTCATCGATCGGACGGTCGTCGTCCTTGAGGGTGTAATCACCCATGACCAGGAGTCGGAATGGCAATTCCGGCTCCGCGCCGCCCCGCAGCGCATCCGTAATGGCAATGTTTACTCGTGACTCACGAGCTTTGGACGGTCCTTTCGCCATAACCGGGCTCCTCATGTATGGACATCGTTACCAATGATCTATTTACCCGCCGGCTCGACGGCCAGCGCCGCCAGCGGATCCAGTTGACATAGCCACGCGAACGACTCACGCACGCTTCCTAAAGCTTCGGGGGACGGCTGCTTCTCGGCCGCCGTCAGGGCCTTTCGACAACGATACAGTGTCTGCGCCGCTTCGGCCGCGAGCGTGGGCTCCCAATCATCTATATGATAACGTCTAATCTCGTCGTGGCACTCTTCCAGCAGGGGAGCCGCTAATTGTAGCCGCTTGGCATCGAAACACAGTTGCGCCATTCGCAACCGCCACTGGAACCGGTCGCGCCGCTGCGCGCAGGTCAGCAGCCCTTCCTGCAAGGTCTTGATCGCCTCGCTGAGCTTGCCCCCGCCGGCGAGCTTGCGGGCGCCTTCCCAGGCCTCGGCGAGCTTGCCGTCGGCAGCGCT
>JAGMDK010000177.1 GCA_023128695.1 Phycisphaerae bacterium | reverse complement strand
ACGGCTGTGTCAGCCGTGTACAAGTCGCTAGTATTCACGGCCGACACGGCCGTGCCACCCATCCGACACGGCCGTGCCACCCATTAACGCAACGCTGACAGAACACTAGAGCTACTCTCTGGAATCTGGCAATGGAGGCTTCTGTCTAGGTTGATCAGAATTTCGTGCTCCTTCCGGCGACGGTGGATCCTTGGCGTAACGCGCCACGACCTGCTGGACAAGCCTGTGCCGTACGATGTCAAGTTCAGTAAGCCGAAGAATTTCGATGCCTGTGCAGCCCCGCAAACGTTGCACGGCGTCGATTATTCCGGACATCTGGTTGGGCTCGAGGTCAACCTGGCTGTCGTCGCCCGTCACGATCATCTTGCTGTGATGCCCCAGCCGCGTCAGAAACATGAGCATCTGCGCCGGGGTCGAGTTCTGGGCCTCGTCAAGGATGATGACGGCGTTGTTGAGGGTGCGTCCGCGCATGAACGCCAGCGGGATGACCTCGATGACGTCGTTGACCAGGAAGCGTTTGAGCTGGTCGAAGGTCATCATGTCGTGCATCGCGTCAAATATCGGACGCAGGTAGGGATTCACCTTCTGCTGCAAGTCGCCGGGCAGGAATCCGAGCCGTTCGCCGGCCTCGACCGCCGGTCGGACCAGCACGATCCGCTTGCAATGCCCGATTTTGAGCAGGTGGATAGCGACGGCGACCGCCAGGTAGGTTTTCCCGGTCCCGGCCGGGCCGAGGCAGAAAACCAGGTCGTGTTTGAACATCGCAACGATGTAGTGGCGCTGGCCGTCAGTTTTGGGGCTGATCAGGGCCTCGCGGGAGAAAACGGTGATGGCCTGCGGATCGCCGCCGTCCTCCTGCTCCTCGATCTCGGCCATGACCACGTCCACGGCGTGCTCGTCGAGATAGTCCCGATGCCGCAGCATTTCCTGAAGGCTTTCGAGGACGGCGGCCGCCCGGGCGACCTTGGGTGCCTCCCCCACGATCTGCACCGTCGTGTTGCGGGCGTGCAGCCGAACCCCGAGCGTATCGCGGATTTGCCGCAGATAGCGGTCGCGCGGGCCAAACAGCTCGGTCCGCCGCTGGGGCTCGCGGAGCGTCACAGAGAGTTCCATAGTGGATAGGGTAAGCCGGGCCGGGTCATATTGGCAACCGCGGGAACCGGGCCGGCTATCCCACCGGCTGGAAGCCGGTGCCACACATTTGCTCACCGGCTGGAAGCCGGTGCCACACCGTTTAGAAATGCAGCGGCTACAGAATGGCGGTTGAATGGCGGTTGAAATGTGAACGCGGGGCCGTACAATCCGGCCAGTATGTCCGTTCCGCGTCGCCGCTTGCGGAGTACCGGCGGTGAGAGTGCTGCTGTGGCGTGGGATCGAGAGAGTTCACTCCGGCGTGGTTTGAAGGAGTTTGCTTGTGAGCACGATGACGAAGGTTTTCGTCGTTCTGACGTCTGTCGTGGCTATTGCGCTGAGTTGCCTCACGGTAGCAACCGCCGCCCGGTGGTCGAACCAGAAGGATCAGATCGAAGACTATCAACGGCTGTACCAGGCGGAGTTCGTTCGGCGGCTGAATATGGAAGCCGTCATGGCCACCAGCCTGGCCATGAAGGACGACGCCTTACAGGAAGAGCGGCAGCTTCGGAGTGAGGAAGAGAAAAATGTCAGCGACCTGACGGACGACCTGGAGTCCCTGCGCATCGAATTGGCGCGGCAAAGGAACGATGCCACGGCGTTTGAGGCGGGCCGCAAGAAGCTCGAGGAAATCCTGGAAGTGCAGACCGCGGAGATCACCAGTACCCGGAAGAACTACCAGGTGCTCTTGACCGAAAAGATCGACCTGCAAACGCGGAACCAGCGCTTGGCCAGCCGGGTGCTGGAACTCACGTCCCAACTGACGATCGCCTCGGACGAAATCCGCAACATGCAGGAGAAGCTGTACGCCTCTGAGCAGCGGGTCAAAGAGCTTCAGGAAGGGCTGGTTGGCACTCCGCGCGTGGCGGCCGCGGCCGAGGCGCCGGCCGGTGCCGTTCCGGTCACACGCGCAGTCGCGGGGCCGATCAAGGGCGAGATCGTCCAAGTCGAGGGGCGCTACGTGAGCATCAACGTGGGCGAGACCTCGGGCGTGGTGGCAGGCATGCCCTTCATGGTGTATCGCGGGGATACGTATGTGGGTGACCTGAAGGTCGAAAAAGTGTTTCCGAAAGAAGCCGGCGGCAAGCTGACCATCGTGGCGCCCGGGCAGTCGGTGCGGCTGGGCGACCGGGTCGCTTACGGGTTGGATTAATAGGGCAGGGAGGTGCGGAAATGACAGGCCTGAGTCCCGGGCCGGGGCGCAGTTCCCGCCCAAGTGCTGATAGCGACGTGTATACCGCGCTGCTGTGCGTGGCGTTTCTGTTTCTGCTGGTGGCAACGATCTACGTCGGCTATCGGGCGCAGACGTTGTTTGGCGGCCTGCTGCCGCCGGGCGGGGCGTAGCCGGAGCCCTGCCGCGTGAAATAAGCCTCTGCCGGCGTCGCTGCCAAGCGTGGCGCGGTCGCAGGTGATGCCGGCCGGTTCCGACACGATCGGAGAGAGCGGTGTTTCTTCGCCGCCTAATGGGCCTGTTCAGTCTTGACATGGGTATCGACCTGGGTACCTGCAACACCCTGGTCTGTGTGGCCGGGGAAGGCATCGTCCTCAACGAACCCTCGGTGGTTGCCGTCCGCAAGGGCACCAACGAAGTGCTCAATACGCCGGACGGAAAGGCCGTCGGGCTGGCTGCCAAGGAGATGCTGGGCCGCACGCCCGGCTCGATCTCCGCGATTCGGCCGCTCAAGGACGGGGTGATTGCGGACTTCGACATCACCCAGGCCATGCTGGACTACTTCATTCGCAAGGTTCGCGGGAATCGCGGCCTGGCGCCGCGGGTCGTCATTGCCATTCCGTCGGGGATCACGGCGGTCGAGAAGCGGGCGGTCTTTAACTCCGCCCAGCGGGCTGGGGCTCGGCGGGTGTTTCTGATCGATGAGCCCAAGGCGGCGGGGATCGGGGCGGGGCTGCCGATTCACGAGCCGCGGGCCTCGATGATCGTGGACGTGGGGGGGGGTACGACCGAAGTGGCCGTCATGAGCCTCTCCGACATCGCCGTCTGCACCTCCATCCGGGTGGCCGGCGACGACATGGACGAGGCGATCATGAACTACATGCGCCGCACCTACAACCTGATGATCGGCCCGCAGACCGCGGAAAACATCAAGATCCAGATCGGCTCCACGGCCCCGTTGCCGGAAGAGTTGAAAATGGAGGTCAAGGGGCGGGACATGATCAGCGGCCTGCCGCGGCGGGCCTTGATCTCGAGCGAGGAAGTACGTGAAGCGCTCAAAGAGCCCGTGGGACAGATCATCGAGGCCATTCTTCACACGCTCGAGCAGCTTGAGCCCGAGTTAGCCGCCGACTTGGTGGACAACGGTATCTGTGCGGTCGGCGGGGGGGCGCTCGTCCGAGGGCTCGATATCGTGCTCGCGAAGGCGTCCGGACTCGAAGTGCGGATCGCCGACGATCCGCTGACCTGCGTGGCCCGCGGCACGAGCGAATACCTCGAACACCTGGACGAGTGGGGCGTGGCAATGGAGTCCGATGAGGATGAGTACTAGCGGGCAAAAAAGGGGACATTCCGATTTTGAGCGAGCATCCCAATGCGCCCACCCTCTAAATCCGGCACTTTCCTGATCCTGATGACGGCCTCGGCCGTATCGGCTTTCCTGCTGGTTTCCTGGACAGATTGGCTGCGCGGACCGTTTCAGCCCTTGGCGCTGGGCCAGTGGCCGGTCTCAGCTTCCACCCGAGAGACTGCCGCGGCCATCGACGACCTAACGGCGGAGGACATTTCACCGGAAAGAGCGCTGCAACTGGCCCGCGAGAACGACGCGCTGCGGCAACAGTTGGTGGAGCAGCAGGGGCGCTTAACGCAGCTTCAGCAGGCCTTGGACTCTGCCACCGGCCTGGCCGCTCAGTCGCCGGATGGCAACGCCGTCATGGTCCTGGCGCCGGTGGTCTCGTACGACGCGAATCCGCGGCGGGATACGTTGCTCGTTGCGCTAAATGAACGCACCCACGACTTGGTGCGGCAGGGACAGTGGGTGGCGGCGGCAATCCTGGAACCACCGGGGCAAATCCAGCCGAGCCGACGCTGGCTGGTCGGGCGGGTGAGCGAAGTACAGATGCGCTTGGCGCGCGTGCAGTTGGCGACGGACCCGGGTTTTCGGACGCGCGTACATGCGGCGCAGGTGCTGCACGAGGGCGACGATACGCTGCATCCTGCGTCGGCGGGCGAGGGTTGCATTCTGGACGGCCAGGGCGGGGGGCGAATGCTGATCAGTCAGGCCGAGGAGGACTACTTCGCGTCCGGGTACCGGATCGTGGTCGTGCCGGCGTCGCGCATGCTGCCATCGCCGCTGGTCCTGGGGCGGATCGAGAGTTCCAAACAACGGGACGATTCCGCCCGGCATTACGACCTGACCGTGGTTCCCTGGGGGCCGGTTGAGGCGCTGACACACGTGTATGTGATCTCCCCGGGTCAGATCGAATAGACGTATAATCTCCGCCATGACCGACACTGTACCGGACGACCGCCGGCAATATCAGCGCATTCTCATCATCAAACCCAGCTCGCTGGGGGACATAGTGCATGCGCTGCCAATACTGGCGGGGCTCCGCGCCGGGTATCCAGGGGCGCATATCGCGTGGTTGGTTGGCAAGTCATTCGCCCCTTTCCTGGCCGGCCACCCACTCCTCGATGAAGTGATCCCGTTCGATCGCCGCCATTACGGTCGCATGTTACGCAGCCCCCGGGCTTTGGCCGATTTTTGGCGTTTCGTCCGCGAACTCCGCCGCCGGCGATTTGATCTCGTGCTCGACCTCCAGGGCTTGTTTCGGAGCGGGTTCCTGGCGCGGGCGAGTGGCGCCCCGCGACGAATCGGGTTCGCCGACGCGCGTGAATTTGCGCCGGCCTTCTACTCCCGGCGGGTCCGCGGATCGCGCAAGAACTGCCACGCCGTGGAGATAAACCTGCGTCTGGCACGGTCTCTCGGGCTCCATGTTGATCCGCCGCTGTTTCCGCTCGGGCTGCGTGATGATGAACTCAGGGACACACGCAACCTGATCACCGAAGCAGCGCGGATGCGGCTCGAACGGTTTACGGCCGTCCTCCTCGGGGCCCGGTGGGAGAGCAAGCGTTGGCCCGCGGACCGGCTGGCAGGGCTGATCGATAAGATGCACGCGGAAGGGCTCCCGGCGTGCGTTTTGCTCGGGTCGCCGGACGACCGGGTATTCGCGGAGGAAGTTCGAGCCGGGTGCGGTGCTCCGATAGTCGATTTGGTCGGTCGCACATCACTGCGAGAGTTGACCGCCGCTATTGCGCTGGCCGACCTGGTCGTCAGCCACGACTCGGGCCCGCTGCACATCGCGGCGGCGTTGGATAAGCCGCTGGTGGCGCTCTTCGGCCCGACCAATCCGGCCCGCACAGGCCCGTATTGCAAATCGGCCCGGGTGGTGTCACTCCCGCTGGAATGCGTTCCCTGTTATCGGCGGCAGTGCCCTCTGGGGCATCACAAGTGTATGCAGCAACTCGATGTCGAGGCCGTCTTCCAAAACGTCCTGGAAATATGGGCCCCGATTTCCAAGATGGCCTAGTATGATGAAGAGCCGCGGGCTTCAGCCCGCGCGGTGGTCAGTACTACAAGATCGTTTCAACCCACGGTGTGCCACTGCTCTTGAGCAGTGTTTCTTCGCGATCTCGGTGCACTCGGTGAAGCCAAGCACTGCTCAAGAGCAGTGGCACACATTCCGCGCCGCGGCTCAACGGGAGGGCGAGGCTCCTGCCGAGCCAGGGCGCCGCGGCTCAGCAGGAGCTTCGCCCTCCCTGCCATGGCGCGCTTCGCCCTCCCTTTCTTGGCGCGGCCACAATCCTGATATCAAGCTCAATATCAAGCTCAGTCCGCGAATAGCCGACCCGATAAGACAAGTACGTCCGCGCTGTTGGCTGTCCGGGCACGCTCCGGGCCACGATGGAGCTGCGACCATGCCGTCTCGCCGATCGACGAAGCTGCTCGTTTTCATGGCCTCATCCCTGGCGATCACCGCCGCCGTGAGTTGCGTGGAGGAGGCTCGCCCGTGGTTCCTGGGCGGGACCCTGGGCCTCACAGACGAGGCGGGGCGGGTCATCGCCGCCCCCGGCGAGGATCTGTTCACCGAAATGCTGATTCTCGAACGCACGTTCGTTCAGGGAAAGGTGGTCACCACCGCGACGTACCGTGTCGCCGACATGAATCGCACCCCGCTCCAGATCGATTTCAACCGTGATGGGCGTATCGACCCCGTGGTCGGGTACGATCAGGGCGGCCTCGGCATCGTGCAGATTCTCATCAGCTACGAAGACGAGCAGGGGGCCCCGCAATTCGCCAGCCTCACGCTCGACGGCGGCGAGAACCTGTGGACCGACCTCAAAGACGTGGCCGCCGGCGATATCGACGGCGACGGGGCACTCGATATCGTCGTCGCCACCCGTGAGGGCGTCATCTACCTCCATCATCCTGATAACCCGGATCGTACGCACATCCTGAGCGAATGGGGCCGGGAGAGCGGGGAGCTCGAAATCATCGAAGGAACCAGCGAGGCCCTGACGGCGGAAGAGTTGGAGGCGATCGTCACCGAGACGCTCGGGACCAGCGTCGACAGCGGCGACTACATCGTCACCGTCGACGAGGGCTATACCAACGTCGAAATCGCCGATTTCGACAACGACGGCGATAATGACATCGTCGCCTCGCGGCAGATGGAAATCACCCTCGTGCCCAAGCCCGACTACCCCGGCGAGCCACTCTCGATCGTCGCCGGCTCGATCCAGCTCCTGCTCAATCCGGGCGGCGCGACCAGCGGCGAACTGTGGCTCGGCGTGCCGATCGGGCTGCACGAACGCCATGACACGTTCGACCGCGAAGGGGCGGGAGACCTGAGTGTGCAGGACCTGGACGGTGACGGCGATCTCGATCTGATTTCCACCGCCGTCGATGATCAGAACGCCCAGGTTTCCTGGTTCGAGAATCCCGGCGGCCCCGGGAGCGTCGACCCGCTGACCCCCTGGACACAACGCCGCATCGGCAGCATCCGCGGGGCCCCCGCGATCGACGTGGCGGACCTCACCGGCGACGGCCGCGTGGACGTGGTGGCCGTCAGCCCGCTCCAGATGCAAATGCTCCTGTTCGTCCAGCCTGAGGCCGGCGCCGGGCGCGGTTATGATTGGTACACCGCTCCGATCGTAACTTTCGAGTCTTACGAGCCGCGGGCCGTCAAAGCCCTTGATCTGGACAACGACGGGACACTAGAACTGGTCGTCGGGGGAACCACGGGAGCCGTCCGCTACTTCGAGCCGCCGGTAAACCCCACGGAAGAATGGGAGGGCACGGTCATTCTGACCTACGACCCGCCGGGGGAGGTCGGCCTGCTGGGCTACGGTGACCTGGACGGAGACGGCGACGCGGACCTCGTCACGGTCGTGGGCTCCTCCGAAGATGTTACCGCGAACCGCGTGGGCTGGATTCGG
Source organism: Phycisphaerae bacterium (assembly GCA_023128695.1). Taxonomy (GTDB): domain Bacteria; phylum Planctomycetota; class Phycisphaerae; order UBA1845; family Fen-1342; genus JAGMDK01. The sequence goes on along the minus strand of JAGMDK010000177.1, from coordinate 3,205 downwards.
AACGAGCTGGTTCACTAAATGAGTAGCGAGTTAACTGACTGCGGCGATATGTGCGCTGGAGTAGTTTGGTCCGCTGATTGGTGTCCGAAGGAGACTGACTGACACTAGTGCTCCGTCAGCGTTGCGTTGATGGGTGGCACGGCCGTGTCGGCCGTGAATACCTGCGACTTGTACACGGCTGACACAGCCGTGCCACCCATCAAGCGATGCGTGACAGAGCACTGGCAGGGGCTTGGAAAGGGTACGTATTATGAAGGGTTCTCACACGCTTGTGCGTTGGTTCGGCATGTGCCTGGCCGCTGCTGCCTTGGCGACGACTGCGACGGCTCAGGATGGCAACGGACTCGTTCTGATGTACGAGCTCACCGAACTCGTGCTTGATGATGGAGGCCAGACGCGGGCCTACGCCGTGAACGATACCGGTCAGGTCATCGGCTGGGTCGAGCTCGGCGAGCTGCGTCACTCCGCCCACTGGCACAACGAGGTGGCCACCGACCTGCACGGGACGGTGCACTTCGAGCTGAAACATCCGCTCTTCGACCAGGACTGGAGCGAGTGTTACGACATTTCCAACGCCGACCAGATCGTCGGGACGGCCCGGACGGAGATCAAGTGCCCGGCAGTGACGTTCGTCATCACGAACGCGTTCATCCTCCGGCCGGCGGTGCTGAGCGACCTGGCGACGCCCTACCCGGGTGACGCGCTGATCAACCTGTGGACGTTCGGCAATCCCTGCAACACCGCTTACGACAGCGTGGCGGTGGGCATCAGCAACACCAATCACGTCGTGGGCTGGGCCGACCTGGAGACCGGGGTGATTCACGCGTTCCTCGTCACGCCCTCGGGCGGCAATTTCTTTGACGACACCGGCACGCCCGACGGGGTGAACGATTTGATGGTCGATCTGGGGACCCTCGCGACCTCCGATCCCGTCAGCAGCGCCAGCGCGGTCAACGACCAGGGACAGGTCACGGGCTACACTTATACCATCGGGGCCGACGGACGAGCCGGCTATCACGCCTTCCTGGTCACGCCCAACGACACGAACGGCGACGGCGTCGGGGACCAATGGTTCGTGGACGGTGGCAACGGCGTCAATACCCTGATGGGTGACCTGCAAACCCTGGGGGGCACAAATAGCTGGGGCCGCGACATCAACAACCTGGGGCAAGTGGTCGGGGAGTCTGATTTCGACGCCCCCTCAGGTGCGCACTACACCCAAGCCTTCCTGTGGAGCGGCGGACAGATGACCAGCCTCGGCACGTTCCGCGATGATCCCGCCACCGGCTTCAGCGCCGCCTCCGCCCTCAATGAAAAAGGCGCCATCGTCGGCTGGGCCGAGAACGAAGACCGCCGGCGGCGAGCATTCCGCTGGGAAAACGGCCAGATGAAGGATCTCAACGACCTGCTGTACCTGCTCGATGACGAGGGCAACGCCATCATCCCCAGCATCGTGCTGACCGAGGCCCGCGACATCAACGAAGACGGCGTCATCGTCGGCTGGGGCACCGTCCGCGGCTCAAACGGCGGTGAGGACCGCGGATTCCTGCTCAATCCCACCCTGGTCGATCCGAGCGTCTTCGAAGAGGACGAGACCGACGGCAACTCCGACGATACTCAGAACTCGAACGGAGACGCCACCGGGGGCTACACGGCGGAGCCCATCTTCGGCCTGCCGGACCATCTAAAGGCGGGCACGAATGGGGACGAGTCCGACGAGGATGATGCCGCGGAAGAAGACGTTGTCGTCGCCCCGCCGGTCCCGGCGTTGTGTGGCAGCGGCACACTCGCGTTCCTGCCGCTGACGCTGGCCGGCCTGTGCCGGATGAAAGCCGGTCGGCACCGGAAGTAGCGGCCGGGCCGTGTTGATTAACCCCATGACCAGGCAAACTTATGTTTGAAGTGGTGGTAATAGAAGCCGATCGTGCGCATCGTGATGATAATGACATAGAGCTCGACCGTGAAGAACGCCAGCCGCAAGAGCACCAGCAGCGAAACATCCCAGCCGGCTATGAAAACACCAACTCCCAACCCAATCGCCACCAACGCAAGAACAAATTCCACCGCCTTGCTGACACAGAGGATCAGCACCGTGATCAGGTAGGCGGGAAGCGATTTGGCCACCGTGGCGGCGATGAGGTCCAAGCGAAACAGCCCTCCGGCACCGGCGACGGCCGCCACCAGAATGAACATCGGCAATAAGAAGTACCCAGCCAACAACAGCGCACCGCCAATGACCTGCGTTTGTAAATCCGGTTGATCAAGCAACAGGTTGTAACTGCCAAAGAATAGGAAACCAATCCCCTTAAACACCGAGAAGCCGCCGCCGAACGATTGCAGGGTCGAAGCAGTCATCAGATAGATAGTCGCTGGTAAGCGTGCCGCCGCCGTTGCGGCCAGCATCTTGAAGAACGGCACAACAATGTCGTCGTACCACCCCCCGGTCAGGCTCAAAGTTGGCAACTCCTCCTCCCCGCCCGCCGCGCTCAGCACCACATTCAATTGAAATGACATGTACCAGCCGGTAATGATAAAACCGGCGATCAGGCCGAAGAGGGGCGCGCAGCTTGCGATCCAGCCCACCACCAGCATTGCCAAAACAATGAAGTAGGTAATCAGGTTGCCGATCTTGATGGGAAAAACCAGTGTTAGGGCCAGTGATCGAAAGTACCTCCCATAGGCGCCGCGGACCTGGGTTTCTTCCTCCGCGGTCTCGCCGGGCGCATAAGCGACCGCGTCCGAGGGCAGAATCGCGGCCGGGGGCTGTGCGGCGGGAAGCGCGGGTTGCGGGGGCGGGTCCGGACGCTCGGTTTCTATCGCCTCACCAGTGCTGAGCGCGTCCAGCTCGACCAACTGCAACGGTTCGAGGGGCGGTGTTTCGGCTTGTTTCAGCACTGGAATCTTGAACGACCGCCCGCATTTCTTGCACTTGGTGCGTTTCCCGCTCGCCGTGACGGGAACCTGGTACCGCGCCTGGCACGCGGGACAGCGAATGTACGACATCGCACACCCCCTTCCGTGAGGGCACAGACTGGAATTGGAGTCCGAATCGCTCGGTCAGCTAGTATGACGACCAAGCCGACCCGATGCAAGCTCAGATCAGCCGGCCTGACAAAACGTGTGGCACGGGCTTCCAGCTTGACGTGTGGCACAGGCTTCCAGCTTGACGTGTGGCACAGACTTCCAGCTTGACGTGTGGCACAGG
>JAGMDK010000176.1 GCA_023128695.1 Phycisphaerae bacterium | reverse complement strand
GCCATCGGTCCGTACTGGCGGGCACGGAGGCCCACCCCACCTACACGGAGGCCCACCCCACCTACACGGAGGCCCACCCCACCTACACGGAGGCCCGCCCCACCTACTATGTTGACGCTCACCCCCACCCAATCAACGATGATCCCTCACATTAACGGTGGTGGAGCACTAGGTTATATTAGGCACTCTTAGTTGCGTATTACCGTGTTGCGGCCGGACGAAATTGCAGCACCTCGCTCCGTCGGCCACGGGGATAGTAGCTGATGGTTTCCGTCTTCCCGTCGCGGTGGACCTTGATCTGAACCTTTCGATCCACGTCGTCGTGCAGACGCCACGCTTTCAGTTTGTCCCCCTCGCGCAGCCCTGCTTCGTCCGCCGCCGAGCCGGGCACCAAGCCGTGTATAGACTTTGCCTTGCGCGAGCGCTCGCGATCGAAGCCGAGCTCGTACTGGTAGATTTCCTCGACGACGCCCACCAGTTCCGGCGCCAGAGCGTCCGCCGGCACCTCGACCGTCTCGGCGTCTACCACATAGCGGTCAAATTCCACCCCAAACCAATCGCCGAGCAACCGGTTGCCGGCGCTCCGAATCACCTCGTTTGTCACCCTCAAATCCCCGGCTCGGCCACGCCGAACGAGGTCATGGAACAGGCGGTCGAGGCCGGCGGGCTCGCCGCGGCCGCGTGCCAGCCGATGCCACCGCAGTCCCAGCAGCAGCCCTCGCTGATAGGGGACCTCCCCGAGCGTGTTGCGCTGCCGCCAATAGCCGACCCGGATAGCCTCATTGCTCGCGTTGCGGGCCGGGTTCGCCTCGTACTGCCGCAGATGACGATTGATCCACTTGGCGTACGTCGCGGGCGTCCACCTCCCGGACTCAAATAGAATTCGCAGCGCGTAGTAATCAGTGAACCCCTCCGTGAACCAATAGACCAGCTCCTCCGGGTCGGCCGCCCGCAGCAGCTTCCCGTTCCAATGATGAAAGAGCTCGTGTGCCAGCAGATGCTCGACCCCTTCCGTCAGCGGCGCTTGCGGCGGAAGCAACAAGGCCAGACTCTGGTACAGCCCGGTCCCTACCATGCGCAGCTCTCCGTCTGTCGCTTGCTCGCCGACCGGAACCACCGTCACTATGAACGGCGGAAACTCCTTTTCGTGCATAAAGTAACATTCTGCGGCGATGATCTCGGCCGCGGTCTTCGTGAACTCCGCGAGGCTGAAACCAAAGCGGTCGAGCAGCACGACGGTCAACTCGCCGGCCCCGGCGACCTCGGCGTTTTGTGTAACCAGCGGCCCGGCCAGATAGACCGAATGTCGCAGGTCATTGACGTTCAGGCGGGCACCCAAGTGCCGGCCATAGCCCCACGAGCAGGCCGCCTGCCAGCCCTTCGGCACCTTCCACCGCAGCAAAACCTCGTATTCTTCCGGCGCCCCGCCGTCGCCCGGCTTGGGGACCAGCAGGAACGTGTTGCCGATCCCGTGGAAGAACGTTTCGGTCGTGATCGGATGATGTGGGGACGCCCAGGTGAATGCCCGCCGACCTGGCTCAACTGTATATTGGCAGTGCAGCGTGGCTCCGGCCGCATGGCTCACAATCCAGCACGCCTTCTCCTGCCGACCTGCCGACGCCCCCTTGATAACAATGTTCTTGAGCAGTGCCGGCACGTCTTCCACGCCGCCCCAGTGTGGTGATACGCAGAGCGACGAACTCGCCCGCCCCTTTGTCTCCCAGGTCAACTCCACCTGCAAACGACCCAGTTCCGGCTCCGGCGACAACACGTACGTCAACGTCTCGCCCACCGCCGGCGGGATCACCAGCGCTAAGCCGACAACTATCAGCCACGTTCGCCGGGAGCGAACAACTACGCGATGCAGATTCACAATCAACCTCCGAGCCGCTGGTGCGAGACTCCTTTCTCGCACCTTGTTTGGGGCTGAAGTCGCCGCCGATAGTGTATGTGGAAAAATGGACTGGTGCTCTGTCAACGCTGATTTGATGGGTTGCGTATCGATCGGGATGTGTGCCACTGCTCTTGAGCAGT
>JAGMDK010000175.1 GCA_023128695.1 Phycisphaerae bacterium | reverse complement strand
CAAGCGATGCGAGACAGAGCACTAGGCTCTGTCAACCCTGATTCGAGGGATCATCGTTGCTTGGGTGGCCCATCGATTTAGCGGTGGGGGACACGAATGGGTTGATGATTCGTGTCCCCCACCGCTAAAGCGATGGGCCACCCCACCACATCTTATCCGTCAATGCACGTGTCTCGGTTCCTTACAACTTTAGACAACCAGTTCAGAGCGACACATCTATCAGTGGTTGAACCGATTACTTCAACCATGCTACTCTTTCCACTCTACTCATCCGATCGGCGCGGCTTGGAGGACTCATTCCGACCGGTTATGATGACGGGCTCGGCAGCGGGACTGGTACCGTTGCCTAAATCTGGGTACTCGGAGCCGAGACGCGTTTTCGGTCCCGGCGAGTTCCTCAGCAAAGAAAGGAAGAAACAACGATGTTCAAGTTCGTCCAGCGCGCGGCCCTTTTCCTGACCTTGGCAACGATTACCTCCGCCGCACGGGCCGAGAGCCACTTGATGCGGTACGCCGACGTTCACGAGGACCAGGTTGTCTTCACCTACGAGGACGACCTTTGGCTGGCCTCGACCGTCGGCGGCCTCGCCCGTCGCATCACCAACGACCCCGGCTACGAGGTCTGGGCCAAGTTCTCCCCGGACGGTAAAACCATCGCCTTCACGGGCCAGTACGACGGCGGCGGCGACGTCTACGTTATGGACGCCCGCGGCGGCGTGCCCCAACGCCTTACCTTCCACCCCTCCCGCGACCGCGTCCTCGGCTGGTGGCCGGACGGTAATTCAGTCATCTTCCGCGCCCGCCGCGAATATCCGTTCCGCGGCGAGGCGGTCTATCGCGTCTTTCTCGACGGCGGCGCCGTGGAACGCCTCCCCGTCGACCGCGCCGGCTTGGCCGCCGTCTCTCCCGACGGCCGAAAGATCGCCTACAACCGCATCACCCGCGAGCACAGCACCTGGAAACGCCATCGCGGCGGCACCGCCCAGGACATCTGGATGGGCAGCCTCGATAGCATGGACTACCGCAAGATCATCGACAGCGATTGGTCCGACAATTTCCCGATGTGGCAGCACGACGCGATCTACTTCAATTCCGATCGCGAGCACGGCACGCTCAACATTTACAAATACGACGTTAAGACCGGCGACGTTACCGCCATGACCTCGTACAAGGATTACGACGTCAAGTATCCTTCGCTCGGGCCGAACGTGATCATCTACCAATACGGCGAGTCGCTGCACGTGCTCGATCTGGAGACCGGCCGCTCGCGGATGGTTCCGGTTGAAATCCCGACCGACCTCATCCGCATGAGGCCCGAGTTCGTGAAGATCAGCCCCTCCACGGGCTCTTTCCGCCTCTCGCCCACCGGCGTGCGAATGTTGCTCGAAGCCCGCGGCGAAATACTGAACCTGCCCGTCGAGGACGGCGAGCCGATCAATTTGACCAAGACCTCCGCCTCCCGCGAGAAGAACGCCGCCTGGTCACCCGACGGCCGCTGGATCGCCTTCATCTCGGACAAGACCGGCGAGGAAGAGATTTATCTCGTCGATCAGAAGGGCGAACTGGACTGGCGGCAGCTCACCAGCGGCGGCTTCGGCTTCCGCATGTACCTGGTCTGGTCGCCGGACAGCAAGCACCTCATGTTCTCCGACAAATTCATGCGGCTGAACATCGTTGACGCGGAGAGCGGCGAGATTACCGTTGCCGACCAGTGCGATTATGACGACGCCTGGGAGCGTTGGGGTATCCAGGATTACGTCTGGTCGCCGGACAGCGAGTGGATCGCCTACACGAAGATGGAGCAGAGCATGTACGAGTCCATCTTCCTGTACTCGCTGAAGGAGAAGAAATCGTACCGGCTGACGTCCGACATGACGCAGGATTGGAGCCCGTCGTTCGACCCCGAGGGTCGCTATCTGTACTTCCTCTCGAACCGCACGTTCGATCCGCTAATGGGCTTCGTCGACCAGAACCATATATTCTTCGACATGGCCCGGCCCTACATCATGCTGCTGAAAGCGGACGCCGAATCACCCTTCGCCCCGAAGGATTCGGAAGAAGAAGTGAAGGAGGAAGAGGCCGACGAGGAAGAGGAGGCCGAAGACGAAGCGGCTGAGTATGAAGAGGCTGAAGAGGAAGAGGAGGAGGAAGCCGAAGAGGAGGATGCCGAAGAGGAGGAAGCCGAAGAGGAGGAGGATGCCGAAGAGGAGGAGGAAGCCGAAGAGGAAGAGGAAGCTGAGGAAGAAGAAGCTGAGAGCATCGACCTCGACGGCATCCGCCGTCGTCTGTTGGTCGCCAAGGGCGTCTCGGCCGGCAACTACTTCCGCCTCGAAGCCACCGAGAAGGGCTGCGTCTATCTGAGCAAGCCGGGGCACGAGTTCATTAAATACCAAAATGTCAACGACGGGACCGGCGACGCTCTGGACCTCTACGCCTACGACCTCGACGAAGCCGAGACGACCAAGGTCCTCGGCGGCATCGCCAACTACCACCTCTCCGCCGACTGCAAGAAGCTCGTCTACCGCGCCGGCAGCACCTACGGCGTGGTGGACGCCGGCTCGAAAGCCAGCGTCGGCGACGGCAAGGTCAAGTACGGCTTCGTCCGGCTTGAGATCAACCGGGCCGAGGAGTTCTTGCAGCTCTTCAACGAGGCCTGGCGCATCGAACGCGACTGGTTCTACGACCCCAACCTGCACGGCGTCGCCTGGGAGGCGATCGGCGAGAAATACCGCCGGTTCGTGCCCTTCTGCGGCAACCGCAGCGATCTGAGCTACCTCATCGGCGAAATGATCGCCGAACTCAACATCGGCCACACCTATGTCTGGGGCGGCGACGTGGCCTACGACGCCAAGCGCGTGCGGACCGGGTACCTCGGGGCGGAGTTCGCGGCCGAGCCCGGCGTCAAATACTATCGCATCGAGCACATCATCCCGAACACCCCCGGCGACCCCAGCGAACGCTCGCCGCTCGACGAGCCGGGCTGCCCGATCAAGGAGGGCGACTACCTGATCGCGATCGACGGCGAGGAGGTCACCACCGCCGACAATATCTTCAAGTTCCTGCAAAACAAGTCGGGCCGCGTGGTCACGCTGACGTATAACGACCAGCCCTCCGCCGACGAAGCCAAGACGTTCCGCCTCAAGACGCTTGGAAGCGAGGGTGCGATCCGTTACCGAGAGTGGATCGAGAACAACAAGGCATATGTCGACAAGATGACCGACGGCCAGGTCGGCTACGTGCACATCCCCGACATGGGCCAAAACGGCCTGATCGAGTTTGCCCGCTCCTGGTACCCGCAGTATTTCAAGAAGGCCTTCGTCATCGACGTCCGCTACAACGGCGGGGGCTTCACGGGCGACATGGTCATCGACCGGATCGAACGCGAAATCTGGGGCATGACCCAGCCGCGCGAGGGCCGCGTCTGGCGCGACCCCGAACGCGTCTTCGACGGCCCCTGGGTCGTCATCATCAACGAGGACACCGGCTCCAACGGCGAGATGTTCGCCGAGGCTATCAAGATCAGGGAGCTCGCCCCCGTCATCGGCATGCGCACCTGGGGCGGCTCCATCGGTATGGAGGTCCACCAGAGGCTACTCGACGGCGGAACCGTCACCCCCCCGCAGTTCGGCCTCTATGGCCTCGACGGCAAATGGCTCATCGAAGGCACCGGCGTCATCCCCGACATCGAAGTCCAGAACATGCCCGGCGACGTGCTGCGCGGCATCGACGCCCAACTCGACGCGGCGATCGAAAACGTCCTTCAGCGTCTCAGCGAATACCCGACCGAACTGCCGTCCGTGCCGCCGTACCCAAACAAGGCCAGGCCGGCCGGTTCGTAGTCTTCTTCATCGCAGTCGGCCTATGTATCGGCCGATCTCACCGGCACTCGAGCTCGGCCGCCTGTGCTCTTTGTTTCACGTGGATGACGAATTCGTTGCCCTCCGGGGTGAGAGTCACGGACGAGGCCTTGAGCGGGACTCCTGTCAAATACATGTGGTGGCCGGGAGGCACCGTGACGGGGCTCTCCGGCCACTTTCCTTCCACCTTGATGTCGGGCCGATCTTCTTGCGGCGGAGGCATTGGATTGACCGGCTCCAAATTATAAAAGTAGTGACGCACTTGTTTAGTCTTGGCGTCCACCGCGATGTGTATGGCCCATTGCGTGCCTGAGGTCGAACCCGTCCCCCACCCGGTTTCACCCTGGGGCTTCTCGCCGGACAGATAGGCCCAGCCCTTGCTGAGGACCAAGGAGGCATAACTGGTTCTGATTTTTCCTTCGGTATACGGATCGTCCTCGAGATATCGGCCGAGCAACACGTCAAACTCGTACCACTCCCCGCCGTCTGGTTGCCGCACGTGAATTCTCACGTCATGGTTGCTCACGATTGGCAGGCCCGGCGGGATCGGGATGCCCTTGGCCGCGTTCAGCTTGAAGTCGATTAATTGTTTGTCCAGCGGCTTTGTTGCATCACGCAGCACGAGACCGGTGAAGTGGATCTCGGGCTCGGGCCCGGGGTTCGCCGGCTCCTGATCATCCAGCGGGTGTCTACTGACGCGCGCCTTACCGGCCGGCAAATGGGCCGCGCAGCCGGTCACCATCAAGCTGACCAGCGTGACGAATGTCAGGAAGTGCAAGAGTTCGGTTGCCATGTCGAACGTCTCCTTATGCTGTCAGGTGTCAAGTTCTTCGCGGCCTACAGATGCTGTGTGTCAGCACTGACAATTCGCTCGCCACCAGCATGGCTAACACCGGTATCAGGGGATTGTACAGGTAACTGAGCCGCCACGCCCCCAGAAAACCGAGCGCGACAAACAGCACGCACCCGGTTCCTAACGCCGCGGCGCGGATTAATGACTTCGAGGCCAGAAACCAGCCGACCAACAGACCCAGGAGCGCGGCCGGAGCGGTGAATCCCAAATCTTGCCAGGGGGACCGGGGCGTGATAACCACTACGTCTCGCAGCAGCATATCGATGGCAGTGGCGTGGCCATAGGTGCCCCAGACTTGCCGACCAGCCGGGGCAGCATGAAGGTCCAGGCCGTGACGCTTGTTGCCGATGAGCACGATCTTCCCGGCCAGTGACTCTCGGAGTTGATCCGGGTCGGCGGCCAATACCGCCCCATACTCGTCGGTCGCTGCTTGCAGCACGCTCTCCGCGGGCAGGTTCACCAGAGAACACCCGGTCAGGTCCTTAGGCCGGATACCTAAGTCGGGCAGGTTCCACGGCTCTGACCGCACCAGGCCGAGGTGGATATCGTCGTAGTCGTCGAGCAGCACTTTCGCGTGCGGATCGTGCTCCGAAGGCCGCCAGTACATCACGGCCAGCCGGGCCTTCTTTTCGTCCAGGCGCAGGTCGCTGCGGGCCTCGGGGTGATGATAGGCGGCCAGCGTCGCGACCGCCAATGACGGCAGCGGGTCCCTCCGGCCGCGTCGCAAGGTCATGGGAAACTGCCAGACGGTGTCAGAGGCGAAGATGGCCGCCGCGCACCCCCAGCGCCGCGTGGCCGTGACAATCCGCGTGCTCAGCTTAGGCAGCCCTTCGGGCGTCAGCACCCAACTTTCAGCCGCGACCACCACTTCGCTGCCGGCCTCGTGTAACGCTTCCACGCCACTGACAAACTCCTCGTCGTAGGCGCTCTCCGCGTCGAAGGTGATGTCCCAAACGACGACGGCCGGCCCCGCCGCGGCCAGGTTTTTCATCAGATGGCCGTGTGCTTGTCGGAAACACGGGTCTTGCGTGAGACAGTCGAGCTCGATGCCGGTCTGAGCCGCGATCTGCTCCAAATCGGTCTTGTCCATCAGCGCAACGACTCGTATATTTTCAAACGGACGGGCGTTGGGCGAGGCGGGTATGACCTGGTAAGCGTACTGCTCGAACACCTGATTCAGGGGTGTCCAGTGGTAGACCAGCGGCACGCCTACTCTGTACGCTAGGAAGATAGCGAACACCAGGATCGCCGCGCATGGCACCAAAGGATGCTTGCGGACGAAACCCGTCGTGTGAACCCGGAACAGGTACAGCGCGCTGTCCCGCCGCGCTTCGATCGGCTCGCCGGCTAGATAATGCTCGAGGTCCCGGGCCAGGTCCCCGGCGGACTGGTAGCGCCGCTCAGAATCCTTTTGCAAACACTTCAACACGATCGTTTCGATTTCTCCGTTGATCTGCTTGCGGATCGTGCTCGGGCGAGCCGGCGCGGCGTTCATGATCCGATCCAGCACGTCTCGCATGTTCCCCACAACTTCATACGGAAACTTGCCCGTCAGCATTTGGTGGAAGAGCACGCCCAGCGAGTACACGTCCGTCCGCACGTCGATCTTGCTCGGCTGGCCCTCGGCCTGCTCCGGCGAGGCCCACGGCAATGAGCCGATAAACTGCCCCGTCAAAGTCATCAGGGAAGAGTCGTCGGGGGTGACGGTCTTCGCCAGACCGAAATCGAGGATGTGCGGCTCCCCATGCTCGTCGATCCGGATGTTGCCCGGCTTCAGGTCGCGGTGGATGATCCCCCGCACGTGAGCCGCGTTGACCGCCTCGCAAATCTTCGCGAACAGCGCCGCCGTTTCATCGACCGACCGCTTCCCGCTCTGCATGTACACGTCCAGCGGCTGCCCGCTGATATAATCCATGACAAAGAAATGACAGCCGGCGGCGACGCCTGTCTCGTGGATCGCGACGATGTTGGAGTGCTTGAGCTGCCCGAGCACCTGGACCTCGCGATCGAAACGGGCCTTGTCCGCGGTCCCCGCGAACGGCCCCTCCTTCATCACCTTGATCGCGACTTTGCGCTTGGTCGATTTCTGGAGGGCCTGATAGACCACCCCCTGCCCCCCGCGGTGAATCTCCTTCAAAATCTTATAGCCGGCGAAAGAGTCCGGCGGAGGAGTGGTAAAGGAGGACCCGGCACTGCCCGGCGTGGGAGATGCTTGCCCCGGCGGGAAGTGGATGGTGTCCTTTTCGCCAAGCGGCCCGAACGGCATCGTACCCGAGGAGCCCTCGTGCTCCGCCGTTTTGGAAACGTCGGGCAAGTCGAGGCCCTCGGTGCCGGAGTCCTTCGTCTCGTCATCAAACGGTTGCTGCTTGCTCACGGCTGCGTCTCCGAGTATTCACCGCTGGGCGACCGACCCGGCGACTCCCTGCCCCAACAGTCCGCATTTTCAGTGGACTGACAACTCAATGTCAGATTGCTACTAGTGGTCTGATTCATAATTGCCGCATCCTGATTCAAGGTGGTGCGGGCCTCCGTGCCCGCGACTGGCGGGCAGGGACGCCCGCCCCACCGGCCAGGATAAGACGCAATCTGCATGAATCACTACACTAGTGCTCACCTCACTCATTGCCGAACCCCGCCTCGAAGACCCAACGACCTCGGCGACAAACCGGTGGTCTGGAATGAGAATATAGTAATCACTATTTGTCGATTCGCAAGAAATGTGGAATTCATGCGCGGCAGAGGCCCTTTCTTTTACGCCGTGCATGCGGAAACCGTCATTCACTTCGAACGGTGGGGCGGCTCGGTGCGGACTGGAACAATGGCCGCCGGGCGGGTAGTATATGTGCTTGCCTGAGGTAACGGTTGGGCCGGTGCAGTGCGTCGGTCGGACAACGGGTCAGGACCGGAAGGTAGCAGCCCACCCGGCACGGCCCACGTGCAGCGTCAACCTGACCGAAGCCTCAGGCTTTTTAACAGCTTTCAGCGGTCAGCTATCAGCTATCAGCTTTCAGCTTTCAGCTTTCAGCTAGAGGCTGTCTGCACAACGCAATAGGATAACCACCAGCGAACTCAAGCTGAAAGCTGACCGCTGAAAGCTGAAAGCTGACCGCTGAAAGCTGACCGCTGAAAGCTGAAAGCTGAAAGCTGAGAGCTTACTATGGCCTATACCGTCTTAGCCCGTAAATATCGCAGCCGTACTTTCGACGAGGTCATCGGCCAGGAGCCGATCTCCACCACCCTGGTCAACGCCATCAAGGTCGGACGCATCCATCACGGATACCTTTTCACCGGCACCCGCGGCGTCGGCAAGACCAGCATGGCCCGCATCCTCGCCAAGGCCCTCAACTGCCTCAAGTTTGACGCCCCCACGACCACGCCCTGCTGCGAATGCGATGCCTGTGTCATGATCGCCGAGGGGCAGGACGTCGACGTGCTCGAAATCGACGCCGCCAGCAACACCGGCGTGGATAATATCCGCGAGCTGCGGAGCAATACGGCGTACCGCCCGGCGCGGTCGCGGTACAAGGTGTACATTATCGACGAAGTGCACATGCTCTCGACCGGGGCGTTCAACGCGCTGCTCAAGACGCTTGAAGAGCCGCCCGACCACGTCAAATTCATCCTCGCGACGACCGAAATCCAAAAGGTGCCGGCTACCATCCAGAGTCGCTGCCAACGCTTTAACTTCCGCAACATCAGCCCGGACGCGATCGCCAGGCGGATGGCTGAAATCGCGAAAGAGGAAGGCGCCCAGGTGGATAATGCCGTCGTGCAGCGCGTGGCCCGGCTGGCGATGGGCTCGATGCGCGACGGGCTGAGCATCCTCGACCAGCTCCTTTCGGTCTCGCCCAAAAAATTGACTGCCAAAATCCTGGACGAACTCCTCCCGCCGGCCCAGGACGAGCGCGTGTTCGCGCTGCTGCAACACGCGGCGGCGGGCGAGGTGGCCGAGGTTCTGACCGACCTGGACGGCCTCGTGGCCGAGGGCCGCGGGCTGGAGAACTTCTGCAACGATGTGATCGCGGTGGTGCGAGCGCTGCTGCTGGTCAGCACGTGCGGCCCGGACGCGGCGATGGTGGACCTGCCCGCGGGTGCGCGCGACGATTACGTGGAGCTGAGCAAGCAATTCGAGTTGTCACACTATGTCCAGATGATCGCGATGCTCGAGGAATTGCGGCGGAGCGTGCGCTACAGCGGGGCGGGACGGGCTCTGACCGAGGCATTGCTGGTGCGCTTGGCGCGGATGCGCGCCTGGACGCCGATCGAAAAGCTCTTGGGGCAGCTTCCTGCCACGAGCCCCGCGGACGCCGAAAAAAAAAAGCGCCCCGCCAGTCGGCAGCCGATAGCCGCCGGTAGTGGGTCCGCTGCTGTCGCCCCGCCGCGGGACACCGGCTTCCAGCCGGTGGAATGTGGCACCGGCTTCCAGCCGGTGGAGTGTGGCACCGGCTTCCAGCCGGTGAAGTGTGGCACCGGCTTCCAGCCGGTGGAGCGTGGCACCGGCTTCCAGCCGGTGGTCCCCCCGGATGAGAACCAGTATCGCTCGGAGACCGCGGAGCCGGACGACCATCAGCCGTCGGAAGATGGAGTCCGGCCGCCCGCCGACGAGGCGGTGTGGAAGGAAGCCACGCCCGAAGAGCAGGCCCGGGTCAAGCAGGACCCGGTCGTGCGGCAGACGCTGGACTTGTTTGATGGTACGCTTATCGCCGTGAAAAGCCGGGCCGCGATCCCGGGTCAATGAGGCTGTGGAGTAAACCATGCTTGGAAACCTCGGGCAGCTTATGCACATCATGAAGAACGCCGGCGCCATCAAGCAGGGCATGGAGGAGCTGGGTGCCCGTCTGGAGGCGGCCCGCTTCACGGGCGAAGCCGGCGGCGGCCAAGTGCAATGCACCGTGAACGGTAAAGGCGACCTTATCGCGGTCAAGATCGATCCCGCTCTGATTCAAGCCGGCGACGTCGAGCTGGTCGAGGACCTCACCTGTGCCGCCGTCCGCGACGCGATTAACCGCAGCCGCGAGGCCGCCCAGCAGGAGATGCAGCAACTCGCCGGCGGCCTGTGACGAGCCGCGGGCTTCAGCCCGCGCGGTGTCCCGCGAAGAGGAACCATTATGCCTCGCGAGCGACCGCGCGGGCTGAAGCCCGCGGCTCTTCTTCAAGCTCTTCTTCGAGATGGGATAGTCGTGCAATGTATGAAACGCAGCACTAGCTCGGACAAAGAGACTGACAATGAAACTGAAATTCCGCGGGTCTCCACAGCCCCTCCGCTATCCGCAGTTCCAGCGCCACGACCAAAGCTGGCAGCCCCTCGAACTTGACGGAAGATACGAGGTCGCCGAGATATTCGAAATGGACGGTTACCTCATGGTCCGACAGCCGGGCGAGCGGCGCTGGCCCGTACCCGGCAGCCGCTGGTTCGGCTGGCCCCCGGAGTTATTCGAGCCCACTGAATTGCCGCTCCCGATCGTCTCATGCGGCTTCAAATTCAACGATTTCCTGACGGATTTCTTCGGCGTCATTCTCAACCAACCGGAATACATCGAAATCGCGCGCACCCTGAAGGACGTCGGCCTGCCGGAGGAAGATGAAGAATACGAGCGGTGGCGAACACGCGAGGCGGCCGACTTCCCCCATGAGACAGTCGAATTCTTATACGAGCTGCTCCAACTGCCCGTCCCGTGGGATTTCGGCGTATGCGAGAACGTCTTTCTGGCCGACGAACCCGTCAAAGCACCCTTCGGCTACATGGGCTGCTTCCTGGCCGAGCTGGCCCGGCACGATGTGAGCACTATTGCTATTGAAGAACACCTCGGCCGCTTCCTGGCCGCGTTCGGCGTCCAAGGCTTCGAGGTGACCGAGATCAACCTGCCCTTCTGGCAGGGCACCGGCGGCGAACGTCTGATCAATGCCCCGCCGGATGGTAGATTGATTTATGGTACCGAGAATGATCCAATTGCCTCGGAGTCGAATTCGTGACCGAATCCAAACTGACCGGCCCGCTCCAGCGGCTCATGGACGAGTTGAAGAAACTCCCCGGGATCGGAGCCCGGTCCGCCGAGCGGGTTGCTTTTCACTTGCTCAAAGCCGACCGTGAGGAGGCCCTCGCGCTGGCCCAGGCGATCATGGCGACCAAGGACGAAATCCGCCCCTGCTCCCGCTGCTACAATCTGGCCGACGGCGAGCTGTGCTCGATCTGTGCCGACCCGCGTCGCGATCAGGGCCAAATCATCGTCGTCGAGCAGCCCAAGGACTTGCTCGCGCTCGAAGCGACCGGCGTGATTACCGGCGTCTACCATGTCCTGATGGGCCATATCGCCCCGCTCGAAGGCGTCGAGCCCGGCGACCTCACGATCGACCTGCTCCTCAGCCGGGTCAAGAGCGGCGACGTCCGCGAGGTCATTCTCGCCACTAATCCGACGCTCGAAGGCGACACCACCGCGCTGCACATCATCAGCCTGCTGGCCGATATCGGCGTCACCGTCACCCGTCTGGCCCGCGGAATCGCCCCCGGCTCCCAGATCGAATATGCCAACCGGGCCATGCTCGAAGAAGCCTTCCGCGGCCGCCGTTCTCCCCTATAATGCAGGGTGAACAGAGGAGTATTGGTATGACCGTAGATGGAATGCCGCCGATTTCGCAGCTTAAGGGGCGTCCTCTGGGCCGGATCCTGATCAAGATGGGCAAGCTGACGCGCGCCCGGGTATCCGAGGCCCTGGAGGTCCAGAAGAAGAAGCGCGGGCCGCTGGGGCAGCTTCTGATCGAGATGGGGTATGTCGAGAAGGCGGACTTGAACCGCGCGCTCGCGGCCCAGGTCGGCATGGACTCCATCAGGCTGGGCGATATCGACATCGAGCAGCACGTGATCGATTTGATCCCGGCCCAGATGGCTCACGCATACCGCGTCATCCCCACCGAATACGATCGCGAGACCAACACGCTCGGCGTGGCCCTGGCGCACCCCGACAACTTCCACGCCACCGATGATCTCAAGACACTCATGGGCTTCAACGTCGTCGCTCGGATCACAACCGAGGATGACATGGGTGAGGCCCTCAACCGGTATTACCCAGAAGAAGCCGCCGAAACCATCAACGAGCTGATCGGCGAACTTTCAGCCGACGAGGATTTGGCGAAATTCGATGGCCGGGGCGAGAGCATCGATCTCGATGAATTGCGGGCGGCGGCCGAAAGCAGCCCGGTAAAAAAGCTCGTCAACCTGGTTCTCCTGCAAGCCATCCGCGACCAAGCGTCCGATATTCACTTCGAGCCCTTCGAGGACGAGTTCAAGATGCGCTACCGCATTGATGGCGTGCTGTTCGAGATGGTCCCGCCGCCAAAGCACGTCGCGATGGCTATCTCCTCCCGGATCAAGGTGATGTCCAGTCTGGACATCGCCGAACGGCGTGTGCCCCAGGACGGGCGGATCGAGTTGCTGGTGGAAGGGCGCCCGGTTGACCTGCGAGTAAGCGTCCTGCCGACGATTTTCGGCGAAAGCGTGGTTTTACGTGTTCTGGACCGCGCCCAGGTCAATTTGGACATCGAACAAATCGGGATGCGCGAGGAAGATTTGGTCATTTTCCGCCAGCTCTTAGCGAAGCCACACGGGATTATCATCGTGACCGGTCCCACAGGTTGCGGCAAGACGACAACGCTGTATTCAGCCTTGCGGGAGCTGAACAAAACCGAGGTCAAAATCCTGACCAGCGAAGACCCGGTCGAGTATGACATCGACGGGATGATTCAATGCCAAATCAAGACGGATATTGGATTTACGTTCGCGCGTTGTCTGCGGAGCTTCCTCCGGCAGGACCCGGATATCATTCTGGTCGGGGAGATCCGCGACCTGGAGACGGCCCAAATCTCCGTTCAGTCGTCGCTGACGGGGCACTTGGTGTTTTCCACGCTCCACACCAACGACGCACCGAGTTCAATTGCGCGTCTGCTGGACCTCGGGATGGAGCCGTTCCTGCTCACGGCAACGCTCGAAGCCATTGTGGCACAGAGACTTGTGCGCAAAACGTGCGAGAACTGCAAGGAGGAGTACCAACCCTCCGAAGAACAGCTTTATCAATTGAGCTTAAGACCGGTCGATGTGGCTGACCGCACGTTCTTTTATGGGAAGGGGTGTGATTATTGTAATCATACCGGGTACCGAGGTCGGAGAGGGATCTTCGAAACGATGATGCTGGATGATGACCTGCGTGGGATGATCATGAAGCACGCCTCCACGTCCGTGCTCCGCAAAGAGGCCCGCAAGCGCGGTATGCGGACGTTGCGTGAAGCGGGCTTACTTGCGTTGTACGATGGGGTTACGACGATCGAAGAGATTGTGAGGGAGACGCTGACGGAAGATGAGATAGACTAGTGCCACGGAAGGATCGAGGGTTGAGGATAGAGGATAGAGAGGGGCGCTCTGTCAGCCCTCGATTGACGGGTCGCCATGGAAGGGAGGGCGAAGCTCAAGGTAGGGCGAAGCTCAAGGTAGGGCGAAGCTTAAGGTAGGGCGAAGCTTAAGGGAGGGCGAAGCTTAAGGGAGGGCGAAGCTCCCGCTGAGCCGCGGCACCCCCGGCTCGGCAGGAGCCTCGCCCTCCCGCTGAGCCGCGGTGCCCCCGGCTCGGCAGGAGCCTCGCCCTCCCGTTGAGCCTCGCCATCCCGCTGAGCCGCGGCGCCCCGGCTCGGCAGGAGCCTCGCCCTCCCGTTGAGCCGCGCCCTCCCGTTGAGCCGCGGCGCCCAGCGCGGAACGCCAGATCGCGAAATAGAGTGTCAGCGGCCACTTGGTGATGCGAATAATGAAGCAGCAAAGAAGTGACGTCACCTCGACTCGCCCGCGCTGGGGCGGGCATTTATCCGTAGCGGCGGATTGACTTTCGTTTGGGAGCAGTTGGCATGGCGTTGTTCAAGTACGAAGCATTGAACTCATCAGGGCAGGAAGTCAAGGAGGAAATCGAAGCGCCCAGCAAGGAAGAAGCGGTTTCAAAGGTGCGCGGCCTGGGGTACTTCCCGACGAAGGTCGTCGAGAAAGTGGACCGAAAACAGGCCGCGATCCGGAAGGCGGCAACCAGCGGCAAGAAGAGAAAGGCTGCCGGGACCGGTTTCGGCTGGGTCGGGACCAAACAGTTGTGCACTTTCACCCGGCAGTTGTCGACTTTGCAGGACGCCGGCCTGCCGATCATACGCAGCATTCGCATTCTGGAACAGCAGCAGAAGCCCGGCATGTTGCGGTCGTGTTTGAAGCAGATCACCGAGGATGTAGAGGGCGGGGCGACCTTATCGGAAGCCATGGCCCGGCATCCAAACGCCTTCGACCGCCTGTACAGCAACATGGTGGCGGCCGGGGAGGCGGGCGGCGTGCTCGATGTGATTCTGCAACGTCTGGCAGACTTTTTGGAAAAGGCTCAACGGTTAAAGAGGAAGATTATCGGGGCTATGATCTATCCCTGCGTCGTTATCTCCATCGCGGGCGGTATCGTGACGTTCATCATGGTCCAGGTGGTCCCGAGTTTTGATAAGATTTTCGAGGATTTCGAAGCCGAACTGCCGGGACCGACCGTCTTTCTGATTAATGTTTCCAGTTGGTTTGCCAAGGGTAGA
Source organism: Phycisphaerae bacterium (assembly GCA_023128695.1). Classification (GTDB taxonomy): domain Bacteria; phylum Planctomycetota; class Phycisphaerae; order UBA1845; family Fen-1342; genus JAGMDK01. Next base: position 12,649 of record JAGMDK010000175.1, on the reverse strand, counting down.
CCGCCAGGATGGATATTTGTTGTCTTTTCCCCGATTTTCTTCATCGTAACCTACAAGCTGATTCGCCAGGCCCAGATCGGTCGGCTTATTCTCGATACGGTCATGCTGAAGATCCCCGTGGTGGGGCAGATCGCCGGCAAGTCATCCGTGGCCCGTTTCACGCGCACGCTGGGCACGCTGATTTCGGCCGGCGTGCCGATTCTGGAAGCCGTCAACATCACGCGCGAGACGACCGGCAACGAGGTCTACTCGGGGATGCTCGTGAAAGTGCACGACTCGATCCGCGAGGGCGATACGTTCGCCAATCCCTTGCGGGTCTCGAAGACGGTGGACCCGATCGTCGTGAACATGGTGGACGTCGGTGAGGAGACCGGCGAGCTCGACAAGATGCTGATGAAGGTGGCCGACAACTACGACGAGGAGGTTGACACGCTGGTGGCGTCACTGGTCAGCCTGCTCGAACCAATCATGGTCGTCGCACTTGGTTTTATCGTTGGTTTTATTGTGATAGCGTTGTTCCTGCCGCTGGTGACCCTGATTCAGTCGGTTATGCAATAAGCGGACGGCGTGTTCGCTACATCACCGGCAAGATGCCGGTGCCACAAAACCGGCAAGATGCCGGTGCCACAAAACCGGCAAGATGCCGGTGCCACAAGAGGTGAGTCATGCACAGGCAGACGCGGCAAAAAACGACGGGCTTTACGCTGGTCGAGTTGCTGGTGGTGATCGCGATCATCGGGCTGTTGATCGGGATCCTGGTCCCGGCGGTCTCCGGCGTCAAGGATCAGGGCAAGAAGGTTAGCACGCGGAGCTTGCTCGAGACACTGGGCAAAGGCTGCGAAGCGTTCCACGGCGACTTCGAGCGCTATCCGAGGTCAAGCAGCGGAAACCCGTTCGAGGCCACAACCTATGAGGCCGGCCCGGGTGGGACCGGTTCGGAGGCCATTCCTCTCAGCGGGGCGCAGTGGCTGATCCTGGAGTTGGCCGGCGCTGACCTGAAAGGATACGTCATGGTGGACCCTAACCACAATTACGATGCCAATAACGATGGAATCCTCAACCAGGAGGATTGGTGGCTATATTACGATCCCACGGTAAGCGGGAACGAAAGTCTCCATCGCTTCGGCCCGTATGTGCCGTTGGATGGGAAGGTCGTGCAGACGCCGGAGCAGTTTGGGGGCACCTTGCCGCCGCTGCTGGATCCGAACGACTCGAACGCCGGCGTGTCGGATTGGAACAACGGCCGGTTGCCGTTTGCGATCGATGCGTTCGGGTACCCGGTGCTGTACTACCGGGCGAATGAGCACGCCCTGAAGCCGTTCACGGATCATGACGCCGGGAGACCGATGGTCGGGCGCTACGACCAGTGGGATAACGACGCGTTCACCGGCTCCGTGACCGGTTCGTTGGGATTCGACTTGGGCGGCGGCATCGTGGACTCGGAGACCGGGCAGCACCACTGGCTCTACGAGTTGGGGTGGAGTGTCACCCGCCCGTCCTTCCGGCCGGAGGAGAACACCTTTGCGGACGCAGTGTTCGACGCTCAACTCTTCGAGCAACAAGGTCAAGGTGGTGAGCAGGGCCGGGTGTGGCCGCACCGGCCGGACACATTCCTGCTGATCTCGCCCGGCAAGGACGCGGTGTACGGCACAAGCGACGACGTGATGAATTTCTGAGCCTATGCCGGAGTAGTAACCGCGGAGTACGCGGAGAATGCAGAGAGGATACTGATATGAACGCGCTGAGCACATGCGGAGATAACCGGCGAGACCGACCCGGGGGCTTCACGTTGGTCGAGTTGCTGGTGGTCATCGTCATCATCGCGATTCTGATCGGCCTGCTGGTGCCGGCCGTGGGGATGGTGCGGCGAACAGCGAAGAATACCGCCAGCCGAGCCGTCCTGGCCGCACTCGAGACCGGGCTGGAGACCTACAAAGCGGACGGCCAACTCGGCGGCGGGTATCCGCCGTCCTTTTCGGATACGGATGGGATTAGTGGCCCCCCGATCGGCCAAGTGGCAAGCCCATACCTTGACACGGCCGGCTCGAATATCGAGATCAGCGGGGCCGGGTTGTTGGTCTGGGCGTTGTCCGGGGCGGATCTGCTGGGCGCGCCGGGCTTCAAGACGTTCAGGACCGTGGCTCCCGCGTCGTCCTTTTGGAGCGCGGACAGCGACGACAACTACAACAGCAGCGACCCGACGCAGAGCGGGGCGTATGCCCTGTATCCCTCGGATGATCCCACAAGGCCGTACGAGCCGGTGCATCCGCGCTATGGTCCGTATGTGGACACCAGCAAGGTGCAGATCTCGCGGTACGAGGGCGAAAACGTACGCTTCGTTGTTACCGCGGAAATGAAAGCGGTGGAAGCGCTGGGCAGCGGGTCGTTGCGGCGAGATTACCCGATGTATCTCGATGCGTTCGGGTATCCGATCCTGTACTGGCGGGCGGACCCGGCGGGCCGACAAATGGCCACCCAGGATCGGTTAGAGACGCCGCGCGGCCGGTACCACCTGGAGGACAACTGGAAGCTGGTTGATAATAACAATACCGGCGGGGATGAGCGTGTTTTGATGCTCAACAAGGCCGGTGAGGCGCATGAGTTGGATTGGGACGACGATTGGCCAAATCATAATCCGGCGACTGACCCGGTACCCCTCGGCTTCTTTACCTCCTACATCCGCAACCCGGGCGTCACGGCACGGCATGAGCCGCATCGGCCGGATTCGTACTTGTTGGTGAGCCCGGGCTACGACGGGCGGTACGGGACGGCGGACGACATCACGAACTTCGAGCATAGCGGGCGATGATGAGGATGCGAAGGGATTACAGAGAGGATCAAAGGATCAAAGGGTCCAAGGATTCAAGGGGCTGCGATGGGTGGCACGGCTGTGTCAGCCGTGTGCAAGTCGCAGGTATTCACGGCCGACACGGCCGTGCCACCCATCAACGCAACGCTGACAGAGTACTAGGACGCCGCGGCTTCACGCTCATCGAATTGCTCGTGGTCATTGTGGTGATCGGGCTCTTGATCGCGGCCATCGCCCTCGTCGGCGGCAAGGTCTTCCACAGCCAGAAGATCAAGTTGACCGAAACGATCATGAAGAACACCGCCATGGCGATCGAGCAGTTCGCCGAGGAGAACCCGTTACGCGCTGTCTACGGGCTCAAGGAGGGCCCCGGCCCGGATGGAAGCTGGGGAGGTTTTGATGATGCTTGTACCACCTTCGGGCCGTATCCGCCGTATCAGTTGGCCGGGAATGCGATCGTTCTGAACAGCGTGCCCGAGGTGTTGGAACCCAACCATCCGCTTTTCCATAACCTCAGCCCCCCATTCCCTTCTACGCTTCCACTGCGTCTGGCGCGGGATTTGAGCGGGAAAAGCTCCCAAAATTTACAAGACTGGGTATGGGCTATCCCCGTTGACGACCGCGACAACGATATCCGCGCATTGTACACCTACCTGTCGGTTTACAGTCCCGGGGTGTTGTCGCAGGTGCCGCCGGACCGCATCAAGCCGCTGGCGGACACCCCGGAATATGTCAACCCCACCGGTGCCGGCCCCGCGCCGGGGGAGTTCGGGTCAACGTGGGTCGATGTTTTCGGCATCCATGACGCCTGGGACGTGCCGCTGGATTATTTCCTATATGTCAAGCTGGAGTGGGGGCGGCGTGCCGACAGCGACCCGAATCCCGGGGGTGTGTGGCGAGTGGTGGATCGAAGACCGGTCCTGCGCTCGCGCGGGGTGACGCGGGAGGCGCACGAGGTTTGGCTGGAGGAATGGCAGGGCAACCTGAATGCGCCGCCGCCGGACTCGGCCAAAACGTGGCTTTTCAGCGAGGCGTTTCCGTCGCCGCCGGCAAACCCGCGAAATGTGAACTTCTGGAGAACCGGCATCATCGATACGCACGCGACGCGCCAAAACGGGTGGGCCCGGGCGCTCGGCGAGGGTGATCTCTACACCGTCGGCGGGAAGGACGACCAATCATTCGGCTACGTCCCATAGCCGGGCACGTCGAGACAGATGGCGACGTTTACAATTCAGGTGTCGGCGCTGGATTGGACTTTTTGGAGTAAAGGGTTGAGTCGAAAAGGCTTCACGCTGGTCGAGTTGATCGTGGTCATGACGGTCATCGTTCTCATCCTGGCCCTGGCGGTGCCGGGTCTTAGTTCGATGAACGCCGAAGCCCGCATGACGGCGGCCGTGCAGACGGTCAACGGGATGATGACGCAGGCCTACTACTTGTCGGTCGCCGAGTCGACGATGACCGCCGTCCGCTTCGTCCCGAGCGAATGGGAGGTGGCCGACGACGAGGGGGGGAGTGCGGTCGGACGACAGCGCGTGGCGGTGTACAAGTATGTCGGGACCACGGACCAGGACGACGGGAGCGGCGGCTTCAACGTCGAGTACCGCGAGTATTTCAAACCGGCCGAGGGCTTTTCATCGGTCGAGTTACCGACCAACGTCTGGGTGGCGCCGCTGGAGGCGCTCTCGGACGAGAGTGTGACGCTCAAGCGAGAAGACCCTTTCGGCACTTATGAAATTTCATACAACGACTTTGGCCCGGACTGTATTCTCGACGGCGAGATTGGTCAATTCGAATACGACGCGCTGCTCGGCAACGGCGGCGGCGATCAGGACGCCGAGTTCCTGAACGCCGACGATTTTCTGATCGTGTTTGATCCGCAGAGGGGTGGTCTGCGGAGCGGTCTTCCCAAGCCGTTTCGGCTGCGGGCATATTCGCCGACGCCGCCGGACGGGTGCGGGTACGAAACCGATGGTGAGGAATTCAACGAATACTACCAGCGCTACAACTTCTCGGGTGTGATCTTTTATCGACGTGAGCCGTTCGTGGCCCTGGGGACCGGGGCAGCCGGGTGGGACCGGCAGGATTATCTGCGGGGCTCTGGACGGCCCTACCTGGCGCAACGCTATAGCGGGGGATTGCTAAGCGGAATGCAAGGGCAAGAGTGAGGTGTATGATGCAGCCGCAAGCTGGTGATGGGATGAATAAGCGGCGGAAAGCGAGCTGGTCGGGCTTCAGCCTGGCCGAGTTGATGATCGCGTTGGCGGTGCTGGGCATGGGCCTGCTCGTAATCGCGGCGGCCTTGCCCGCCGGCGTGCGCTACACCAAGGACTCAATCGACATGTCCACCGGGGCGGCGGCCACAGAGTACGCGCTCGACGTGATCGAGCAGAAGGTATGCTTGCGCGACTCGATTCTCGACGCGACGAGCGGGGACCTGGTCCGGGCGCCTGCGCTGTTCCAGCCCCGCTTCCCGCCGGGGGTCCTAGAGGAGGGTCAGAGCGATCCGGGTTATGAGCCGCTGATCAAGGTTCGGCCGCTGTTCACGCAGAATATCAACGCGGTGCCCGGGGGGGGGCAGTACGGTGAACCGTTCTATGATGAGAACGATCCCTCCGACGATGTCTGGGGGGAGATGTTGATTTCCACCTGGCTGTTTAACAACTTCGGCGTTGGCAACAATAATACCATGGAATGGGATACACACACCTGGGGCGCTCCGCCGGGCTTTTCATTGCGCCCGGTGATCCCCTCTGTATTGCTTGTTTATCCGCCGATCAGTTCAGATATCAGCTTTTATCCAGACGTTTTCTTCGACGACATATACTACGCGCGGCCCGTGACGACGCCAGCCACCAACGGGGCGGAAACGCTCAAAGCGCTAGAACGGCGGGTGGCTTGGACGGCGTTCTATCGGCGTGTCTCATACGCTAGCGATCCGGCGTTGTACGAATTCATCGTGGTTGCAACGCGACGGCCTTCAGCGACCCATCGCTACCCGCTTCAGGCCATTGAGGATGGGGGCATGCAGTTGAAAAGTAGTAAGGCGAGCGGTGGGTATGATCAAAACGGTAGGGACTGTGGGGCGGCGATACCGTGGCTGGTGACGTTCCAAAGTTGGCAACCGGTGCTGACGTCGGGTACGGACTACACGGCCGACACGGATCGGTTTCTGAACCCGAATTATGTAGCGCCGCCGACGCTGACTTTTGCCGCCGGACTGACGGTGGGGCAGTTGTTGCCTGTTGGAAGCGTTATTATTCCGGCGGTGAATGATCTCTTGCCCACGCTGCTGGGTTATCAATCGGCCGGCTTTGTGCCCAGCGCGCCGGACGCGCTGCCGATCTACGAGGTTATTGAGCAGGTTCACCATGAAAACAACCCGGGCAACCCGGACGACGATACCTATGACATCATCGTGACGAACAACGGTTTCTATCCCTGGACGAGCGATGGAAATACTTGGCGTTGGCCCGTGTGGGTGATCCCGCCGGCGATTGATGAGTTGGTTGGCCCTCTCGGAAGCCAAGTCCCTGTTTACAGCGACCATTCGCCGATCCTGGCGGTGGACCGGCGGTACATCCAGTTGACTGAGATTCCATGATCATGATGTTGGCTGAGACTAGGACTGTGTTTCATAAGCGGCCACAACCAAATGGGATAGAGGATAGAGGATTGAGGATTGAGGATTGGAGATTGACGATTGCTGGGTGCCTCTCCATCACGTGTTCGTATTTGACGAAGGGCGGCTTGGGCAAGTACCGTCGCCAACAGCCTGCGGAGCGGGCGCCGGAATACAGCCCAGGGCGTCAGCCCTGGGTTCCCGGATCGCCCCTGGCCAAGCCCCGGAGGGGCGACGGAAGGTGCTTCCGCGGGAGGTCTTTCCGTCGCCCCCGCTGGGGGCTTGCTGCCCCGCGTGGGCTTACCCAGGGCTTCACGTTGATCGAGATGCTGGTCTCGCTGGCCGTGCTGACGTTGGCCCTGAGCGTGGTGGGGGTGGTCTTCACGGTGACCACGAAGACCTCCAGCCAGGCGTCGGCGTACTCGCAGACGCATACCTGGGTCCGCCAATTCATGACGCAGATCGAGGAAGACCTCCAGTACTGCGAGCCGTCAAAGAGCATCCTGGTGCTCGAGGGGCGGACGCAGGCGGCGGCCCTGACCGCCGAAGACCTCGAAGCCGGCAAGTATCACCGCGTGTTGATCGGAGACCCGCAGCTTGTCCCAGGGGTCTTCGACCCCGAGTTTACAGTCATGGATCCGCTCAACCCCAATACACAATATAGCAATCCGCGGGCCGATCTGCTGATGTTCTTCACGAACCGCCCCACGGTCTCGCAGGCCCCGCCGCCGGAGCCGGCCCCTCTGCCCAATGATCCCCAGGGGAACGCCGCCCTGCACGGCGCGAAGTTCACGCCGATTCAGGTGGTCTACGGCCATGCGGCCCTGGGCGAGGCGGTGCTCAGCGGCAGCTACGTGTTCCCCAATGACAATGCCCTGCGGCACATCATGCAGACGAAGCCCGGAAGCGACCTGAGCATCATCCCCGCCAATCGCTGGCACCTCTCACGGCGACAGGCGATCATCTCCCAGGTGACGACGGGATTAACTTCGGACATGACTTTTACGAATCTCTCGCTGGAGCGCATTGTGCTTTGCGAGCCGGGGACAGAGAACGAGTCGATGTCGGGAGGAATGCGCTTGCGGAAAATGCCGGGCGATATGGCGTTTTTGAACCTGAAGTTGATGCTGGAGCAATTTGATCCATTCACTCATGACCCGGCGGCGGCGAATTTGAGTCCGTACTACAGGGACTCCGCCTGGGGCCCGCAGTGGCCCAACGACCTCAGAAACATTATCGATGCACTGTTGTACAGTCCCGGCGGTGCGTCGAATCGCCACGTGGCGACGGTGCTGGAGGAGGTGCCGGTGGAGTTGCGGAACAACCTGGGCGTGCAACTGCTGCCGGGCTGCGTGTGGTTCCAGGTTGAGTTTCTGATGCCGGAAGACCCGCGCAACAGCTTTGAATATGCCTCGCCGTTTCCGGCCGATTTCAATTATAGTCGGCCATCCGACATGCCGCGCTGGACGGCGGTCGAGCCGAATAGGAGATATGTGTTCGTCCCGGACACGCTGGAGAATCGGGAGCTGATTGCGCTACAGGTGCACCCGAATCTCGGGACGCCGACGGATCGACTCGCTACGTTCGCTCGGCTCGATCAAACATTTAATAATGACGTACTCGGCATTGATGTGCTGGAGAATCGTATCATCCGCATGTGGCCGTACGCGATTCGGGTGACGGTGCGGGCATACGACGGGCGTGGACGGCTGAATCAGCCGATTATACGCAGTATCGTGCACCGGTTTGAATAGAGGCGGTTTCCTGGTCGGTGTGGCACAGGCTTCCAGCCGGTGATTTGTGTGGCACCGGCTTCCAGCCGGTGATTCCACCGGCAAGATGCCGGTGCCACACGATGTGGCACAGGCTTCCAGCCTGTGGTTTGTGTGGCACAGGCTTCCAGCCTGTGATTCCACCGGCAAGATGGCGGTGCCACATGATGGCGGTGCCACATGATGCGTGCCACACGATGCGGCGGGAGACCTGGGAAGGTTGACGCCGAGGTGACAATGACAGTGGAGACCGGGTTAAGTGCAGGGGGACCTGGATGTTGGGTGCAAGATGAGGCGTATTGATAAACGGAAAAGAGGTACGGTCCTGCTGATGATCGTCGGGCTGTTGGCGATGCTGTTCATGCTCGTCTCGGCCTACATCACCTTGGCCCGCTTCGACCGCAAGACCATGCGGCAGATCGGCCGAGGTAAGGAGATCGAGAAGATCGTCGACGGGCTCAACGACGTCGTGAGGGCCCAGCTCGCGCCGGACTCGTCCGCCGGCATGGTAACCGGCGAGAACTATGCCGAGATTCCCGGATACCGTGAGGGTCGTTATCTGGCGTCACTGGAGCCGGTGCGGGACCCCCAGTCCGACACCTTCCCGGCCGACTATCGGTATCCCGCCGTGACCAGCCTGACGGGCAGCAGCGCCTACAACGAGACGATCGATGCCTTGATGCGCGATTACAATTACGATGGCAGCTCGGCTTCCGTCGTACCGGGAGATAAAAATAACCCGGACACGATGGGCAACGCCCGCAACCCGCGGATGGATGCCGTTGGCGACGGGCTGCCCGACTCGTCCTTCGCGGATCTCGAGCTGGTGATCGAACTGGCGAACGCGCTGGGGGGGAAATCGGTGCAGGTGAACGGCCTCAACCCGAACAACATCGCTCACAGCCTGCCCGATTATCCGGCGTGGCGGCATTTCGACGAACAGGCCCGGTACGAAGCGGCGGCGCGGATCGTCTCGCACGGGGGCATGGTGCTGGTGGGCTCGTCCGACGAGACGGGGTGGAATCAGCAATTCATCCGCGGGATGTTTAATTGGATCAGGCATCCGGACGAGCGCCAGTACCTGGATTTAGAGCAAGACTTGCAGGGGGTCGAGGACGCGCTCCAGGGGATGTCGGTGGACGGCGGCTCAATCGAGCCGCTGCTGCGCCGCCGCGGCGGGCTGCTGATGGGGACGAGCGGGGATGAAAGCTTGCCTTCCGCCTTGCGGGAATTGCAAGATAGCTTCCCGGAAACGTTTGACCCGCGGTACGAGGACCGTTCGCCGCGCCTGAAGGAGGATAGTTGGCAGCGCTTCAACCTGGCGCTTGAGAACGACTGGCACGCCTGGCGGCAGGCGAGCTGTCTTGATCCTAACGCCTTCAACACTTTCTTCTACAACCATGGCGTGGGGACCGATCCGCGCGAGTCGTACGTGCCTCGCCGCCTGATCACCACGGTCAGCTACAGCGACGAGCTGGCGCGTGAGCAGACCGGGTTGTTGGGGAACCAGCCCCTTGATCTCTACAATGATGTTCCGAGGGGGATCGATCCGGGTCAACTCAAGTTCGACCTCAACAGACTCAAGCGGGCCTTTAAGGGGGTCTACTACCAGCCCGGGGCCGGAGACCAGGTGGTGAAAGAGCTGTTCGCGTACTACCACGAGATGCTGGCCGACTATGTCTGGGAAGGGAAGCTTCATTACGAGCCCGGCGAGCCCGAGGAGATAGCCCTAGGCGGCACCGATGAGGCGGCCAATGCGGTCAAGCGCCGTCGGCAGGCGTTCATGCTAGCCGTCAACACGCTTGCCTTCACGGCCCCGCGGCGGGCCGACGGGTATGTCGACGTGGTCGAGTACACTGACGCCGGGGACTCCACCGCGGCCTTCCTACCCGCCCAATGGCCGCGGATCTACTATGGCTATGGCCCGCAGCCGTTCATCACGCAGGTGATCGCATACAACAAACTCGACACCGGCGGCATCGGCGGGGAGGAGGAGGGGGATATCGCCTTGGCGATTGAGCTGTATAACCCGAACGATCCCACCGGCCTTCCGGACTCCCAGGCCCTGTACCTCCCGCAGTTCGCGCTCAGTGTGAACGACAGCTATGATGGCACTACCGCGACGGAAGAAGCCGGTTTGCGGCCGCTGGACGAAGGGCACGTGATGGTTGACAGCGGCACGTGGAACGAGCAGATGGCGGGACGGCAGTTCCGGACGATCTCGGTGCACGAGGGCGGGAACTCCTTCTTCGACACCGTGGTCGACGGCAAGATCGATTTGGAGACCTCGTACATCGATACGCAGAGCCGTTCGATTATGGTGAAGTTGTGGCGGAGGGGCAGCTTGGGGCACTGGCATCTGGTGGACGAGCAGGAAGTTGATATTGGATCGAAAACGGAGCTCGAGACATGGTATGTCAATGTCTTCCGTGATTGCAGCGCGGTGCCTTACATGGGTAAGTGCGACCCGACGGTTGACCGGTGGGCGCGGTGGCGGATGGTAATGTCCTATCCGAAGAGCAGCAAGTACTGCCAGGATAATGATAGTGGCACGTCGGCCCCGGACTCCGATCGGATCAATGCCTTGGGGAACGAGACCTTGGGGAACGAGTCCTACGGATACACGCCGTCGCCAACGACTTTCGGCCCCTGCATCCCCTTATACACGATGAATGCGAACCCGAACGTGCAAGGGCCGGTAATCCATGGGGCCGAGCGGCCGCCGTCGTTCCCGACCGTTGGGTTCATGCTGTTCGTGCCGCGGTATTCGCATATGCGCATCCCCATCGGTGCGGTGCCCCGCCGGGTGCCGATGGGCAAGATGCTCTACGATGCTTGGGACAATACCGACGGCGATGGGCGGCTCTATAATTTCAGCAGTGACCCCTTTAACAGCAAACCGACGCCGGCGGACTTCGGCCACATGCCGGTTTTCCACAATAAGCAGACGGTCGACAACACCAGCGATTTCAGCAATAGTGTGACCGGGCGGGTGCCGTGGGGACTGTTGGTCTTCGATTACTTCACCACGTTGAATGTGGACGGGCCCGACGGCTTGCCCGGCAGCGGGGACGAAGAGATCGATCCGTATCGTGTGGCGGGGCGCATCAACATCAACATGGCGCCCTGGTATGTGCTGGCCGGATTGCCGGTGATCGGGCCGAAAGAGGGCGTCCCGGGCGCCGACCTGCCGCTGACCACGACTGCATCGCCGGCGTTCCGGAGTGCATCCTCGGGGGTGTTGACCGGGACGGACAGCGTGGGTGTGTTGCGATTCAGCCCCCCCGGATTGTATTATGACACGGAGACCGGAACCGGCTGGTGGCGGCTGGGGCCGTATCTGGGGCAGGCGGCGGCGGCGTACCGGGACCGTGTCCAATACACCACTTCCGCCCCGTGGATGTTCCTGGAGTTGCAGTACGCTCATAAGCGTAACCCCTCACAAACCGGGAATGAGGCTTACCGCCCCATTATCTACGGTCCGTTCGACAAAATCAACTACGGGGGCGGGATTCGAGGGGGCGGGTCACTGGGCGGGATGCGTGGTTTTCTGACGCTCGGCGAACTGGCCAATGTGGCGGGCTTCGATTCGCGCGTCTTGAGCGGGGCCGGTTCGACCAGCAGTTTCGACTTCTTCAAGGCCGTCAGCCTGCTGGCCCTGCTGGATACGCATTTTCTGACCACTCGCAGCAACACCTTTACGGTGTATACCACCCTAACCGACCGTGAAAACCCGCAGGCCAGCCTCCGGTCGCAAATCACCGTCGATCGCAGCAAACTGCTGCCCAAGCTGCTCTGGCAAGATATTAACGACAACGGCGTTTGGAATCCGGAAAGCGGCGTCGGCGGGGATCGGTACACGCTGATCGAATACAACGGCGAGCCGGAGATCATCGGCCAACGCGAGATCGGCTACTTCAACGCGCGCTACGACGATTAGCAAGCCGCTGAAAAAGGGCTGGCTCCGTACCGGCCGTCCCACTGGGGGCACCCCGGCGGTCGAGTCCGATGTAGCGGCCGGCCCCCGTGCCGGCCGGGCGTATGCGGTGTGCCACTGCTCTTGAGCAGTGTCTTCTATTGACCAGCGGTAGTTTAGCACTGCTCAAGAGCAGTGGCAAACATCCACACAAGAGTGTAGCGGCCTTTACGGGCAGGTCGTATTCATCAACGCCACGAACGGGTCGATATCCCGCCAATTGACGGTACCGTCGGCATTCACGTCGTTGTTCTCGAACGGGCAGCTTGGTGTGCCGGGCAGGAACATGGCCTCCCAGGCGGCCACGTTATCGTTCATCGCGGCGTCGAAGAAGTCGATGTCGCGCCAATTCACCACGCCGTCGCAGTTGCTGTCGCCGGGGCAGACGGCGGGGGACTTCAGCCCGAGACTGTGGTGCCCGCCCCCCGCGACGGCCACGAAGTCCGTGTTCGGCGCCGGCACGTTGCATTGGC
>JAGMDK010000174.1 GCA_023128695.1 Phycisphaerae bacterium | reverse complement strand
GGAACAGAGAACCGATTCTCACCCAGCCGCTAACAGCCAACCTTCTGCCTACCGCCAATAGTAGTACCACGTATAGTTCAGATCGATGCTCGCCCCGGCCTCCAGCTCAAAGATCCAGGTGATCCGGCCGATGCCGTTGAAGCGATACCACCAGTAGGGCCAGTCGTACCAGTGCCACCAGTGCGGATAGTCGCCGTGAGAAGACGCGCGGCTGTCCTCGAAGACGTTGGCCTTCTCGATCACGCCGTCGTGGTCGGCGCCGGCGACGGCCCCCAGCACGTGCCGCGTGACCTCCAGCTTCACGCGCTCGGGGCGGTGATTGGTCAGGCTGATCTTGCCCGCCAGATCAACGCGGCCGTAGGTCTCGTGATCCCATTTCTCGGCGTTGGGCGTGCGCTTGGTTTCGACGTCGGACTTGCTGACGCGCACGTCGACCGCGGGGGTGAGGTCCAGATCGGTCTGGGCGCCCAGCGCGGTGTAGGTCATCAGGCTCTGGGCCAGCAGGTGTCCGTCCCGCAGGATAATCGCCGGAGCCGTGGTCAGCGGATACGGGCTCTTATTCTCGAGCCGGATGCGGTGCATGACCTTCGGCGCCCGCATCAGACGAGCCAATTCCTCGGCCTGCCGGTTGTTGAAGTTGGAACGCACTTCGGCGGGCGGCGTGAAGGCGATGTCCAACCCATAGACATCCTCGTACGGCAAGGTGAACTCCACTACCGGCACTACCATCCGCTCGCCCTTGCGCAGCACGACGTTGTCCACCGTGAAGATGAACAGGTCCTCGTTTCGTGAGCCGACAGTGATGGCCGGGTCGGCGACCTCCGCGGCCTCGGGTTGGGCCCCCCGGGGGTAGTTGTAGTTACCCATTTGGGCTATCTGCGTCTGGAGCGCGTTGGAAAACGCATAAGGCATCCGACCTTGGCGCTGAAAGCTCTGCGAGAGTTGGACCGCGGCCTCTTGCAGCGCCATCGGATCGAGCGTGTCCCGGAAGTAAAACGAGGGCACGCCGATCACGAGGTGCGCGGTCGCGCCGTCGATGTCGACGAGTTCGTTGATCAGCGTCGCTTGCAGCCGCACGTGGGCCAGGCCGGCACCGTCGATGTCAATACGGTAGCTGGGAATCCAGCGAAAACCCCTTTGCAGGTAGACCATGCCGACCTTAGCGGTCTGACCTGGGTCGCGCTCGCCCCAATCCAGCTTCAGCGTCAACAATTTCCGCGACTCCTCGGTCGCCAGCACCGCCCGGGGCTCGGCGCGAAACGTGACGTCCTGAATCCGGCTGAGCGGCACGACCTTTACGCCGCCGTGCACCTTCAGGATGATGACGTCGCTGGGTACGCCGGGCTGTGCTCGTTGGGGACGTTCTCCCTGACTATTGGGGCCGGTCCTCTCCTCAGCCTCATCTTCAGGCTTACTCTTTGGAATTCCGACGACCGTCGCGTCGTAGGCCTCCCCGCCGTGCTCGGTGATGAGCACCTCGGCGCCGGGATTCGCTTCGAGCAGTTCGCGGATGCTCAGGGCGGTCCGCTCCGACTTCACCTTGCGCCTGCCCGCCACCACGGCCTTCAGCTTCGCGCCCCCGTCCGCGGAATACGGCCAAAAGGTGCCGATGACCGGCGTGGGCAGCGTGTCGAGCACGACGTCGCCGACGGCGTCCGTCGGCAATTCGCTCTCGTGCAACACGAAGGCGTGCCCGTCCTTGAAAATCGCCAATTCCTTGACCGGCATCGTCGTCAGCGCGCTCGCCTCGACTGCCGGCGGCCCGCCGGAATGGGCCCGGTATCCGTTCCCCTTACCTTGCGCCTGCGCGGCGGCAGTGGACATCGCCAGTACCAGTAAGATTCCGAAAGCTGCCTTACGAGTGTTCATGTTTTCCATCCTTCCTGCTGAATCGTGCCTGCCTGTGAACATGCCGTCTCCGTTTATACCAAGTATCACCGCAAAACCAGGGACGGGTGTAAAAGGTTTGTAAAGAGGTAAGAATTCAGCTCTGAAGAGTTACGCCGGCCCACCGGCTGGAAGCCGGTGTCACACGGATGAGAAATGTAGCGGCCGGGTTCCATACCGGCTGTAGAACACGTGGAAACGCGTACTATTCAAGAGAGGAAGCACGTCGGTGTCGCCGAGCAGTGGCTATTGGGTAAAAAAATGTCGGCTCAGCTACCCGCGCGTGTGGTCATAAGTGGTATACTGGTCTCATCCGTCCGCAGCAGAGTGGACTGGAAGAGTGGGCGGAAGCAAGCTTCATCGTGGGAGAATGGCTACAATGTCAACGCTTAAGACTGCACGCGGTTGCCCGCACGGACACGGCTCCGCACCTGCCCGCAGGCAGGTCAGGGGGCTATCGCTGGTTGAACTCATTCTCGTGATGGTGGTCATCGGGGTGGTACTGGCCATTCTGTGCCCCGGCCTGACATACGCCCGCGGCCAGGTACGCACGTCGCAGTGCCAGATGAACCTGGCCGGCTTCGGCGTGACCATGGGCTACTATGTCAACGACTCTGGCGGCTGGCTACCGGGGGTGAACACCTCCGGTGTGCGCGTGCGGACGCACCTCGGCCTCTTGGACGCCTTCAACCAGAGCGACATGCCGGTGCAGAGTTGTGACTGGATGACGCCGCTCGCGCAGTACACGCATACGTTGCCGGAAGCCCTGCCCGAGCGCTGGCACTTCCTCTGGACCGACTCCAGCTTCCGCTGCCCGCAGAACAAGACGAGCGCGTTGATCTACTCCGGCAGCATCGTGCCAGCCGAGTGGATGGCGGCGTTACAGGCGTATGACGACTGGACAGGCACCAACTACCTGATGCCCGTGTCGTTCCAGCACTGGGGCTACGCTCATGAGGACGAAGTGCTCGCCACACACGAGACGAACCCGAACCTCCTCATTCACCCCCGGATAACCCCTGCCACCTGGGAGGCGCGCCACGAGACATATCTCTCGCGCCTGGATGAGGTCGGGCCGCCCGCGCGCAAGATCTTCGTGGCCGACGGCACGCGCTACCTCGACGCCAACGGCATGCTGGACCTGGATGTGTCCCCGGACCCTGCCTATTTCGGCTCGTTCGCTACGGCCGGCGCTTGGTGGGCGGGTTCTACGGCGTACGGCGTCGCGACCGGGTCGCTGAATTGGGACGGCGTCCACGTCTGCTCGGGCAGTCCATCGGATGGCCTTAACCTGCCCCTGTCATATCGGCATGACGACATTGTCGTCGGCAAGTTGTTCAAGCCGTACCCACCACCCGACGGCAGCGCCCAGAACAATGCCGGTGACATCAACGTGGTCTGGTACGACGGCCACGTGGAGATGCTGAACGACCGTCACTCACGCCGGCCGACATGGTGGTATCCGTCCGGCGCCGTCGTCAACCCGATCACTCCGACCTGCGCGATGATGGATGTCGTGCCGCCCGGAAGCGTGATCCCCTAGCGGTCGCCGCTATGCTTCGCCGCGCTCCCTCGTGTCAGCGACATCCCCCAACAACGAGGCCTTCAGCACAGGCCCCAGCCCGCGTCCGCCGAGGTGCCGTTCCACCCACTCTGGCGAGAGGCACACCGAAAGCATCCCGGCCACCAGGAAGCCGAGCAGCAGATAGGGCAACATCATCCCCAGCACCAGCCAGCAGTATTTTTTACAGAGTATTCTTTACAGCACCGGCTGGTTTCAGTATGATGAAAATGCGGTTTTGTACTGACCACAAATCGTTAAATTGGGCGTCTTGCCCGCGCGTGTTTGGCGTGTAACGGATGGCGGCGCAATTCCGCCGGTGAGAAGTAGTTTCGTTCGTCCATCTGCAATCTCGGGTGGGGACGGAGTAGGGAAGATGTGCATGTTCTGTCGCCACTGGTCGTTCGTTTCCATTGCCGGTCTGGTCGTGGCCGTTGCGGCTCCTCTCGCGGCCGCGCCTATCGCGACCAGCACTTTTGACGCCGGGGACGAGGGCTGGACTGTCGTTACCACTTTGGGCTACCAGGGCCCGCCGCAGTACTCCTCTACGGGCGGGAACCCGGACGGCTTCATTTACGCGGTTGACCCGGACACCGGGGCGTGGGGTTTTGCCGCCCCGGCTACCTTCCTCGGCCCCGTGTCTGAGGCCTACGGGCAGACCTTTTCTTTCGACATCGCGGCTTACTACGATCCCGAGTACGTGAGCGGCTGGGTCGGCATAGAGGGCGCGGGCTACCAGTTCGTCTGTCTCTTCGACGCTCCCGCAACCACCTATCCCGACTGGCACGGACGGACAGTCTGGATGACCGAAACGGCCGGGTGGGTTGATCCCGATACCGGGTTGCCGCCGACTTCCACGCAAATGATGGCGGTCCTTTCCAACCTGGAGGGTCTGGTAATCACGGCTGAGTTTGTCGAGGGACTCGAGGACGATATCAGTGGGCTGGATAACGTCGTCCTCATGCCCGAACCAGGCACGCTTGCGTTGCTCGGCCTCGGCGTCGTGATGGTGTTGAAAAGGCGCGGAGCTTGATCGGTATCCGAGCGCGAATCGTCCCACTTGCTCGTATGCGGTCTTGTTGACGGCTTTGCCGCCCGCGGCGGACTCGACCGGCCCTATTTGAGTCCGGTAGCATCCCGGTATGACCGCAAGACTGCACAGTCTCTCGCCACGCCGGGCTGACGCGCCTCCGGCCGCCCAACGGCGTGCCAGCCTGATTGGGCTGCTCGTCGTGCTCGTCGTTGCGACCGCCCTGCGACTGCCGGCGTTAGACCAATTCCCGCCCGGCCTGCACCAGGACGAGGCCGCCAACGCCTGGAATGCGTACTGCCTGCTCAAGACCGGCCGTGACCAGGTCGGCCAGAGTTGGCCTATCTTCTACATGCGAGCCCTGGGCGAGAATCGCAGCACCCTCTTCGCCTACGTCATGCTCCCGTTCCAGGCCCTCGGCGGCCTGAACCTCTGGACCACGCGCGTCCCCGCCGCGCTCGGCGGCATCCTCACAGTCCTGCTCCTCTACTGGACCGCGGCGCGGCTGTTCGAGCGGGGCACGGGGCTGGCAGCGGCCGCCCTCCTGGCCGTCAATCCCGTCCACATACATCTGAGCCGCCTGGGACACGAAGCCTGCATCACCCCCCTGCTAACGCTGTTACCTTTCGCAAGCCTGCTGTGGGCCGGGCTGCCGCTGGGCGACGGCAACCAGCAACCCCGCCCACTGCGAGCCCTCGCGGCCGGCCTGCTGACCGGAGCCTGCTGTTACGGCTATCCCGCCGTACGGCTGTTCGTGCCGGTTTTCCTGACCTGTGGCGTGCTGCTGACGTGGCGTGCGTGGTGGGAGCTGGCGCGAACCCGCCGCGGGGCACGCGCTCTGGCCGGCCTGCTGTTGGGGCTCGGCGTCACCTTCGGCCCATTGGCTTATATGCACATCACCGAGCCGAATACGATCGGCAAGCGCGGCCGGATGACATGGATCTGGTCCCCGGACGACCCCCTCTCGGCCCGCGCCGGCAAGGTGCTCATGCGCCACGCCCGCCACTTCGATCCCGAGTTTCTGTACCTCAGCAGCGACGCGGACGAAATCGTGTGGACGGTCCCGCTCGGCTTCATTCCGTGGTATCTGCTGCCGGGTCAACTGCTGGGGCTCGGGCTCATGGTGCCCAGGATACGCCGCTCGCGGAGCGCGCGCGTGCTGCTGCTGGGCGTGCTGCTATTCCCCGTGGGTGACAGCTTGAATTGGCATGTCAGTATGCACAACCTGCGCAGCTCGGCGGGCCTGGTTCTGCTGATCCTGCCGGCCGCTGTCGGTATCAGCCGCTTGCTCGCCTTTCTTGCCGCCCGCCGGATGACAGCGTCGGTGCTGGCCGTGAGCCTCGCGTTGGCGGGGGCCGTCATTCCGGAGACCGGCCGCTTCCTGCGGGGCTACTTTCATGAGCGTCCGAAAAAGTTCCCGGTCTTCCTCCTCAACCACGTTGATTTGCTGGAGGCGTGTGCCTGGCTGAAACCTCATCTGGACGAGGTCGATGCCGTGGTATGCACGCCGAGGGATGTGAACCAGCCCTACCTGATCACTCTGGTGGCGCTGGAGCACGATCCGGCGCGCTGGCAGACAGGGCCGCGTCAGGTGGAGCAGCGCCCGGGCACGTGGGACTGGTACGAGCGGTACGGCAAGTTCCACTTCCCGGACAATGGAGAACGCGTCGCGCGCCTGCTGGAGCAGTTCCGCGCCAACGGCCGCGCCGACCGCGTGATCCTGTTCCTCCGCCCGACCGAACCGGCCCCCTGCGAGCCGAGCTTCCACATCCCCGGCCCGGACGGCAAGCCATCCCTGGTGATCTACGATTGCAGCCTGTGAGCAGTGCGGCACCGGCGTGTTTCGCAGGTAGCGTCCGGGCTCCGTACCGGACGTCGTCTTGGACGAACGTTTCCCCGCATTCTACGGCCGGGACAGAGCCCGGCCGCCAGAGTCTGGCATAGGCGAAGACCGTGCCGGGCGTCGAGCAGAGCCGGCTATGCGTGCACCGCGCCGGTCGCCGGCGCGCCGCGCGTGCGCTCAAAGAAGAAATGCAGATGTGGCTGATATGCCGCCCGCTTGTGCCACGGGAAACGCTTGGGCCAGGGGGACAAGTCGTCCTTCCCGGCAAAATCCACTTTGGCGTTTGCGCCGGGGTTCTTGTAAAGAACCGCGATACGGACGTCCCACTCGGGACTCTTGGGAACCAGCTTGTCAAAGAACTCTCGAATCGTGAGACCGTCCGTCGTGGCCCCCTCGACGACCAGCACACGGGCGTTTTCAGGGAACGTCTTGTGGACGTAGGTGAACACCTCGTTCGCGCAGCGAAACTCGACGCGCCTGCCGTCAGGTGTGAGCGAGTACTCGTCGTCGATCACCAGAAACGGAAGCGAACCGAGGTTTCCGGCCAGCCAACCTCCCCAGATACCGCCGCTACGGCCGAGCCCGATAACCACCTGCGGCTTAAAGTCCGCGGCCTCCACTGCCACCAAGAGCTTCTCGGCAACACGGAGGGCATCATCCCAAGTCGGTTCGCGCGCTAAGCGACGGCGCTCTAGCCATACGTGCGCACCCAGCACCAACCCACCCACACTGGCCAAAACACCCACGCCTGTGAAGAAGTACCAGATGATCTCCATACTCGTCATTATACACCACCTCGAATAGGGCGGGAGCATATTCTCGTGTTATTGGGTGTGACCATTTTTTATGGCAACGGCAACTTTATGGAGAATAACAGGTTGTTCATCATATTGTCGTGTTATTAGTCGTTAGTAATTAGTGATTGT
>JAGMDK010000173.1 GCA_023128695.1 Phycisphaerae bacterium | reverse complement strand
AAAGATGACTTGATACAGTTATTTCATCGCAGGCCCTTACACCACCTTTTTGATCGCCGCTTCGAGCTGTCCCGGCGTTTGCTCTTCCAGTTCGTACAGCACCCGCGTCGAGGGCTTGTTGATCTTCAGCATCCGCCCCAGGTCGATCGGCGTGCCGATGATTACCGCGTCGCAATCGACGGCGTTGATCGTGTCCTCCAGCTCTTTCATCTGCTTATCGCCATAGCCCATCGCCGGCAGGATTTCGTTAATGTGCGTGTACTTCGCGAACGTGTCCTTGATCGACCCGACGGCGGACGGGCGCGGATCAACCAGGGCCGCCGCGCCGAATTGCCGGGCCGCCACGTGGCCGGCGCCGTATTTCATCTCGCCATGCGTCAGCGTCGGGCCGTCCTCGACCACCAGCACGCGCTTGCCCTTGATCAACTCCGGCTTCTCCACCGTCACCGGCGAGTTGCACTTGACGACCGTCGCTTGCGGATTGCAGGCGGCGATGTTACTCAGCACCGTCTCGATCCCCGCCGCCTCGGCCGTGCTCATCTTGTTGACAACGATAACGTCCGCCATGTACAGGTTCGTCTCGCCGGGGTAGTAACGGCGTTCATGCCCGGGGCGGTGGGGGTCCACGACCGTGATATACAGGTCCGGCTTGTAGAACGACATGTCGTTGTTGCCGCCGTCCCAGAGGATCACGTCGGCCTCTTTCTCGGCTTCGGCCAGAATCTTCCCATAATCGACGCCGGCGAAGATCACGTTCCCGGCCATGATGTGCGGCTCATATTCCTCCCGTTCCTCGATCGTACAATCATGCTTGTCCAGGTCGCTCAACTCGGCGAACCGCTGGCAGACCTGCTTCGACAAATCGCCGTAGGGCATCGGATGCCGAATGGCGGCGACCTTTTTGCCGAGCTTTTTGAGGATATTCACGACCGCCCGCGCGGTCTGACTCTTGCCGCAGCCGGTCCGCACGGCACAGACCGCGATCACCGGTTTACTGCTCTTGAGCATCGTATGGCGGTGTCCGAGCATGACGAAATCCGCCCCGCAGGCGTTCACCAAAGCGGCCTTATGCATCACGACCTCGTGCGGGAGGTCTGAATACGCCAGCGCACACAGGTCCACGTTGTGTTTTTTGATCAGCTCCGGCAGCTCGCTCTCATCGTAAATCGGAATCCCTTGCGGATAGCGCGGCCCCGACAACACCGGCGGATACGTACGGCCGTGAATATCGGGAATCTGGGTGGCGGTGAAGGCCACAATCTCATAGGCCTCATTGTCGCGCCAATAGGTGTTAAAATCGTGAAAATCGCGCCCGGCGGCGCCCAAAATGATGACTTTACAGGTTTCAGGACTCATACGGGTGTCCGATCTCAACTCTAAACTGTAACGGGGGTTTCCATCGCAGCCGGCTGAAGGGCCTGTCCGGTTGTGCGTCTCACAACCTCATCCTGCACCTTGAACATAGCTGTTTGAACGCGTTTCCTCAAGCCTCCTGAGACGTCCGCTTCGCGGTAGGGGGGCGGTTGCTGGAGCGCGGACTTGCCCGGACAGACGGACGCGACTAGGATGAAGAAAACGTGATACCTCTTTGGGAGTACCCGGGATGCGCTTCCGAACCGCAAACCTGCTACGGCTGGTCGGCGTCGCCGTCCTTACTCTGGCACTGCTCGTCACCCCGGCCCGAGCCGAGGATGATGAGGAGGACAGACCTTTTCACGAACCCGGCATCCGCTATAAGAACGAATCAGACTACAAGACCAAGCCGTACATCGACTGGGGTTGTGGGGTTCTGATCGCCGTGGCGTGCCTGCTCATCGCCTTCAAAAACCCCCATCGATCCCACTTGGATTAGCGACCGGAGCCGCGCCCCGTCCGCAACAGGCTGGAGTCCGTCATGAACAAGACCACCTGTCTCACCTTCCTGGTGTGCGTGAATCTGATCCTGCTCACCGGCCTGATCTTTTTCAGCACCACGCCCCGGGCAGCATATGCCCAGGGCATCGGTCTGGCCGATAATTACATGCTCGTGGCCGGCGAAATCCAGGACGAATTTGATGCCCTTTACCTCATCGATATGCGCGAACGCACCTTGCACACGTTTTACTTCCGCAAGGGCACGAAAGATCTCGAATACGGCGGCTATCGCCTGCTCGAACAGGACTTCCGCCACAACAGGAGCTAGCCGTGGACCGAAATGCTTCCGCCACCATCGATGGAAAGACATTCGCGATCGGGATCCTCAGCGTAACGGCCTGTGTTTTGTTCGTTGGCTTCATGTTGACGACGATGCAGCCGGCGCAGGCCATCGGCCATAGCGATCGGGCCGGCGATTACAAGATGCTGACGATGCAAGTCTCGCGTACAAAGGAAGATGTGGTGATTCTGGACGCCGCCGCCAAGCGGACGATCATCTACGATTTCGATCAAGGCACCAGAGCACTCGAGATCGCGACGCTGATCCCGCTTGATCAGCTACCCAAGCCGCGCGAACCCGACCCCGGCCAGCAAGTGCCGGCCGGTGTCCGTCGGCGTCCTTGAATACAAATGATGGAAGAAGCGGATGGGTGGCACGGCCGTGTCGGCCGTGAAT
>JAGMDK010000172.1 GCA_023128695.1 Phycisphaerae bacterium | reverse complement strand
CGTGCCACCCATCAAGCGATGCGTGACAGAGCACTAGCTGCGGAGACAAAAAAGGTTCTATTTTTCGCGAAACGCAACAGAATATATATTATGGGACGTTGAATGTTGCGCCATTCTGCGGTGGGGTGCGCGAATCATCAACCCATTCGTGTCCCCCACCGCTAGATGGGCCACCCAGCCACTACTGCTGCCGACACAGTAAATGACCGTGCGCAAACTCGCGCCATCAAACGCGATCGAATGGCCGCGCAGGCTGAAGCCCGCGGCTCTTCAGCAGCGCATAATCGCACGCGCTCGAATGGCCGCGCGGGCTGAAGCCCGCGGCTCTTCGGCGGCGCATAATCGCGTACAGTCATTTAGGTTGCGTCATTTCGGGTAGCTCTGGCAACGGGATGCCAAAACGGTCAACCTGCGGGCCGCGGGACCGGCGGCCCAACCCGCGACCGGCGGCTATTCGCGCCCGCGAGCGTT
This sequence comes from Phycisphaerae bacterium, assembly GCA_023128695.1. Classification (GTDB taxonomy): domain Bacteria; phylum Planctomycetota; class Phycisphaerae; order UBA1845; family Fen-1342; genus JAGMDK01. Next base: position 2,973 of record JAGMDK010000172.1, on the reverse strand, counting down.
TGGGTTGTACAGAGCGTTTCGCCGAACGCGACTTTGCCTTGCTCGCTCGAAGATACTCGTCGATGTGCTCTGGGCTGGTGAAATGATACTCCCAGCCGTAGTCGCCGGAGTGATAGTCACAATTGTCGGTCGTGTATTTGCGGCAGATCCTCGGTCGCGTTTCGTAGATTCCGCAGCGATTGTCAGCGAGCAGGTGTCGGCATGGCGTGTGAAATGAAATGTACCACTCGCCGTCTTCGACGAACACGGTCACCGCGTCATGAATCAGATACCACCTGATGTCGTCGAATTCAGCGGGCGTGTCAGGCGTTTCAATCGGCAAGGCCACGTATCTGCAACACGCTCCGGTACACTGCTCACAGAGATTTCCTGACATCACCTAACTAGCCTCTATACTTTCTTGATAATATACAAATACTTGATATAATATCCATTCGTGAATAATTATACTATCATTATAACATCATCTATCTTGAATAAGTAATTATTCCTGGCAATCTTGAATAAATAAGTATTCTTGACAATATATCCTTTCTTGAAGATGAGCCGCGGGCTTCAGCCCGCGCGGCCCTCCGCTGGTGGTCTGATTCATAATTGCCGCATCATGATTCAAGGTGGTGCGGGCCTCCGTGCCCGCGACTGGCGGGCAGGGACGCCCGCCCCACCGAGCAGGATAAGACGCAATCTGCATAAATCACTACACTAGCATAAGTGCCGAGGCGTTAATCTCCCATGCATGTTCCCACAGAACGGGCCATCGCAATCAGCGGGTCATCGGGCGGGACAGTCCGCTGTTGGCCCGCCACGGCTTCGATCGGAACCGTTCCCGGCTGCCCGTTTTGCATCACGACCATGTGATTCCACCGCTCCTCGGCGATTAAATTCACCGCCTGATATCCGAATTGAGTTGCCAGGACGCGGTCGAAAGCCACCGGCGTGCCGCCCCGCTGCACGTGTCCGAGAATGGTGGCTCGGGTTTCGAGGTGGGTCTCGGCGGCGATCTGCCCCGCGAGCACGGCACTGATGCCCCCCAGCCGAATCGGATCGGGGCTGTCGTGGACCACCTGATCGACCACCTGCTGCCCCCCCACCGGAGCCGCCCCCTCTGAGACGGCGATCAGCGTGAAGCGTTTGCCGCGTTTGCTTCGTTCCCGACAGGTTTCACAAATCGATTCGAGTTGGTAAGGGATTTCCGGAATCACGATCACGTCACAGCCGGTGGCCAGCCCGGCATGCAGCGTCAGCCAGCCGGCGTTGCGCCCCATCAACTCGACGAGCATGACGCGGTGATGGCTCGAGGCCGTCGAATGGATGCGGTCCAGGCATTCCGTCGCCGTCTGCACCGCGGTTACAAACCCGAATGTGAGTTCGGTGTGCATGATGTCGTTGTCGATGGTTTTGGGGACGCCGATGCACGGTATGCCGTGTTTGATCAGATCGGCCGCGCCGGTCATGGTACCGTCGCCGCCGATACAGACCAGGCCGTCGAGCCGCCGCTCGTGGATGTGTTCGATGATGCGGCTGGTGACGTCTTTGAAGATCGGCCGGCCTTCCTCGTCTTGTCCGACGGCGAAGTGGCCCGGGTTGGCCTTATTGGTGGTGCCGAGGATGGTCCCCCCCACCGTGAGGATGTTCGAGACGTCGGCCTCGCTCAATATCCGCATCCGGTTGCGGATAAGCCCGAGAAAGCCGTCCTCGACGCCGATGACCTCGAGGCCGAGTTGGGTAAGCGCGGCTTTCGTGACGACGCGGATGACGGCGTTGAGACCGGGACAATCGCCGCCGCCGGTCAGAATGCCGATCCGTGTAACCTTTGCTGACATGGGCACCTCCTTGCACTAGCAAGTGTGGCACCGGCATCTTGCCGGTGGCCCCACAGGCTGGAAGCCTATGCCACATAAACCACAGGCTGGAAGCCTATGCCACATAAACCACAGGCTGGAAGCCTATGCCACATAAACCACAGGCTGGAAGCCTATGCCACATAAACCACAGGCTGGAAGCCTGTGCCACACGTTTTGTTAGGCAAGCTCCGCCTGGTGGCTACATGTGCAGTCCGCCGTCTACCGAGATTACTTGGCCGGTTACATAGCTTGACGCCGGCCCGGCCAGGAACGCGACCACCTTGGCCACCTCTTCCGGCTGTCCCATGCGCTGGGCCGGAATGATCTGCTTGGCCATTTCCTTGACTTTATCCGGCAGCACGGCTGTCATCTCCGTATCAATGAAGCCCGGGGCGACGGCGTTGCAGTTCACGCCCCGCTTGGCCATCTCCTTGGCGACGGACTTGGTCAGCCCAATTACCCCGGCCTTGCTGGCGGCGTAGTTGGCCTGCCCGGCGTTGCCCGCCAGACCGGAGAAACTCGCCATATTGATGATCCGCCCCCCCCGCTGCCGCAGCATCACCTTTGCCGCCGCCCGGGTGCCCAGGAACACCGCCCGCAGGTTCACGTTCAGCACCGCGTCCCACTGCTCATCGGTCATCGAGAGAACCAGCGTGTCGCGGGTGATGCCGGCGTTGTTGACCATGATGTCGAGCTGGCCGAACTTCTCGATCGCCGTTTCGATCAGGTGCTCGACGGCTTTCGGGTCGGTAACGTTAGCTACCTCGAACTCGCAGCCCACCCCTTTGGCTTTTACCTGGGAGACGGTTTCGTTGAGATCATCCGCGAGCAGATCGGTGGCCAGGATGTTGGCCCCGAGGTCCGCGAGTTCCAAACAGATCGCCCGCCCGATACCACGTGCCGCTCCGGTCACGAGTGCCGATTGACCCTGCAAGCATCCCATTGCCTCACTCCTTGTGCCTTCGTCCGGCACGGAGCCCGGACGGTACATCTAGAAACTAGAAACTAGTGCTCCGTCAACGCTGATTTGACGGGTTGCGTATCGATCGGGATGTGTGCCACTGCTCTTGAGCAGTGCTAAGCTTCGCCGCGTGCACCGAGATCGTTAAGAAACACTGCTCAAGAGCAG
>JAGMDK010000171.1 GCA_023128695.1 Phycisphaerae bacterium | reverse complement strand
CAATTGAGGGTTGACGGAGCACTAGAGATGTTTCTCACGTTATCACGTTATCACCTTATCACCTCCGTCCGGCACGGGGGCCGGACGCTACAGTACTGCCGCCAACCCTTCCGCTGTTGATACATTGATTGTCTTCATCTTCCGGTTGATTTTCCGCATCATGCCGGTCAGGTGGCGATTGGGGCCGATCTCCCAGAATTCGTCGCAGCCGTCCGCGACCATACGCTCGATGCACGCCTGCCAGCGGACGGGGTTTAGCACTTGACGGTAAAGCGAATCGCGTATGGCCGCCGGATCAGTGTGGTACTCCGCGTCGACGTTCGCGATAACGCGGGTTTTCGTTGTCTGGAAGGCGGCCTGCTCGAGCTCCGGCCGCAGACCTTCCGCCGCCGGCCGCATCAACTCGCTGTGAAACGCACCGGCGACCGGGAGCGGGATGGCTCGTGTTTTGAACTCGCCGGCCAGCTCGACCGCCGCCTCACAGGCTGTTTTGTCGCCTGAGATCACGATTTGTCCGGGGCAGTTGAAATTCGCCGGACGGACATTTCCTTTGTCGGCTACGCGTTCGCACAGCTTCAGAGCCTGCTCCTCGTCGAGCCCGAGCAGCGAGACCATGCCGCCGGTGCTCGCTTCGCAGGCTTGTTGCATGAGTTGACCCCGCCGCGCGACCAGCCGCAAGGCATCCGCGAACGACAACGCGCCGGCCAGGTGCAGGGCGGTGTATTCGCCCAGACTCAACCCCCCCATCGCCGCGAATGAGTCCGCTGTAAAACACCCGGCGTCCAGACCGGCGCGGAACAGCGCCACGCTGGTCGTGAAGATCGCCGGCTGCTGAATATCAGTGGCGTTCAGACGCTCGGCGGGACCTTCGAAGCACAGCTTGGAGAGCTTGAACTCCAGGACCTCGTCGGCCTGTGCAAAGGTTTCGGCCGCGACGGGATGCGCCTCTGCCACGTCGCGTCCCATGCCAACCAGTTGAGCCCCCTGCCCGGGAAAGATGGCGGCCTGCATCGTCACGTCACACCCTCATTAACAGAGAACCCCAAGTCAGCCCGGCGCCGAATGCGACCATGATAACCAAATCCCCCTCTTGGATTCGTCCTTCCTGACGGGCCTCGTGCAAGCCAACCGCACATGAGGCCGCGGACGAGTTGCCGTAACGATTAATGTTAACGACTACTTTCTCCATGGGCACGCCGGCCCTCTTGCACGCCGACTCGATAATCCGCAGATTGGATTGGTGCGGCACGACCAGCTTCAGATCGTCCACGCTGACCCCGGCTTCCGCGCACGTGTCAACCAGGATTGAGTGCATCTGCGTGACGGCGAACTTGTAGACCTCCCGGCCTTTCATGTGCATGAAATGCAGCCGCTCGTCCACGGTGCGGTGCGACGCCGGTTCCTTGGCGCCACCGCCCGGGATATTGATCAACATGCTGCGATAGCCGTCGGCCCCCCACTGCCCGGCCAGCATGCGTCGGTCGGCGACCTGAGACCGCCGGATCACCGCCGCCCCGGCCGCGTCGCCGAACAGGATGCAGGTTCCGCGGTCTTGCATGTCGGTGATGGTGGTCAGGTACTCGGCTCCGACCACGAGCACGTTCTGGGCCAGGTCATTGACGACATACTGGGCGGCCTGGATTAAAGCCCAGACGTATCCGCTGCACGCCGCCGCCATGTCGTACGCCGGCACCCAGCGACAGCCCAACTCCGCCTGCAGCAGACAAGCTGTGGCGGGCAGTTGATAGTCCGGCGTGATGGTGGCCACGACGATGAGATCGATTTCGTCCGGCGTGACCCCCGCATCCGCCAGGGCCGCCTCGCTGGCGTGCTTCGCCATGGTCACGGTCGACTCGCCCGGGCCGGCCCGCCGGCGCTCGTGAATGCCGGTCCGCTGCACGATCCAGTCGTGCGAAGTGTCGACATACTGCGCCATCTCGTCATTTGTGACCACGCGCTCGGGTAGATACGCGCCGGTCCCGGCTATTTCGACCGGCCAACCCAGTTTCATACGGCGCCCTCGGGCTGACGTTTAAACTGTTGGGCAATGGCCCTGTTGAGGTTGTGGCGAAACTGCTCCACCGCCACGCGGATGGCGTTGTTGATGGCCCGGTGATCGCTGCGGCCGTGGCAGATGATCGCGACACTGTTGATCCCCAATAGTGGGGCCCCGCCGTATTCGGCGAAGTCATGCCGTTTCCAGATGCGGTCCGCGACCGGCTCGAAACGCGGCAGCAGTTCGTGACTCTCCTCCTTGATCTCCTGCACGATGGTTTTGAACAAGCCCTCCGCCAAGCCCTCCGTGAGTTTCAGGATCACATTGCCCACGAAGCCGTCGCAGACCGCGATCTCGCAGGCGCCGCCGAAGATGTCACGCCCCTCCACGTTGCCGATGAATTGCAGGCTCGCGTCTTCGCGGATCAGCGCGCCGGCTTCCTTGACCAGCGGGTTGCCCTTGCCTTCTTCCTCGCCGATGGAGACCAATCCAATCCGCGGCTGCTTCACGCCGAGGATCATTTGCGAATAGCAAACGCAGATGTGCGCGTATTCGTAGAGATGGTGCGGTTTGGGCGTGAGGTTCGCCCCGACGTCGCAAATGAGGACCGGACCGCAAAAAGTCGGCATCACGACCGCGATACCCGGCCGCGAAACGCCGTCGATCGGGCCGATCTTGAGTTGGCAGGCGGCCGCGAAAGCTCCGGTGTTGCCGGCCGACATCACGGCGTCGAGCCGGCCCTTGCCGGCCGCGAGCGCCAGCTTGACAACACTCGATTGCCGCTTGTGACGCAGGGCTTCGACCGGACCCTCCCCCATTTCGACCACCTGCGGGCAGTCCTCGATCGTCACGCGGGGATCATCGAGACCAAGTTCCCGGCATTCGGCGGCGACTCGCTCCTTCTGCCCGTACAGGACGATCTCGTCTTCCTGCGAAATGAAGCGCAGACCTTCCTGCACGCCGCGGATTATTTCCCGCGGCGCGTAATCGCCGCCCATCGCATCCATGCCGATCCGCACGGAGCCCTCTCCTTATGATTCCTGCGTGCCCACCTTGATCCGGGTGTGCGCGTTGACATAGCCGCAGTTCGGGCAAGCGGCGTGCGGCAACTTCGACTGTGAGCACTGGGGACAAGGGATCAGGTGCACCGGCCGTACGGCCAGGTGAGACCGACGTGTCCGCTTGCGCATTTTACTTTTTTTGGTGACTGGCAGCATCACAACTCCCGCTGTTACGAACCTCGGTGCGAGCATAAGGCCTGTTGGCAGACAGCTTTGCGCCGATACACAGCCTCCCCACCCTCCAAGAATAGCTGAAACTACGCCGATTGACCTGGAGTGTCAAGTTGGAATCCCCCGAACCGGGTGAGCAGGGCTGAGCAGGGTGGGCATCAGGAAAGTAGATAAACCGGTGGGGCGGCCCTCCGCGGCCG
>JAGMDK010000170.1 GCA_023128695.1 Phycisphaerae bacterium | reverse complement strand
TCATCGTCGTCATCATCGTCGTCGTCGAAGTCGTCGTCCCGATGACGCCCGTCGGAACGCAGACCGAGGGCGCCGTCCCTCTCGCGCCACTCCTCGACCACGCCTTCCTCACCGGACGCCTCTTCAACTACGGTCGCGACGCCCCCGCCCCAGGTCTCTTCCTTTTTCATAAGCCCGATCGTGTCGAAAGTCGGCCTGCTCAGCCCGTTCAGCTCTCGATCCTCGAACATTGGCACGCTCCTTGTGGACCCATCTGTCAGGTTACGCGCGGCTACATACTACTCCGTGGAGAATTCGTCAAGCCCCTTTTTTTACATGCCCCGCTCGCCACTCCCGTACGCCGCCGCCGATCTTTTTCCACCGGCGCGAGACATAGCATATAATGACATCAGGTAAAACAGGAATAAGGAAGAACTTATGGCGATTTTCGATCGATTTTCCAAGCGATTTGAGCGCCGCCAGGAGCGTAAGAAGCTTGCCGACACGGTCGTCGATCCCGACGCCCCGCCGATCTCCGATGTTCCGGTCGAGCAGGCGAAGGGAGAGCAAACTGTGGGTCGGAACGATCCCTGCCCGTGCGGGTCCGGGAAAAAGTACAAGAAGTGCTGCGGGAAGCCGTCGTGAGCGGTTCCGGCACGGCGCCCTGGTACGCCAAGGGCCTTCGATTCGCGTGTACTCGATGCGGCAATTGTTGTAGTGGCGCGTCGGGGTTTGTCTGGGTGGGTCCCACGGAAATCGAGCGCATCGCCGCCTACCTTGGCCTGAGCGTCGAGGCCTTCCACCGCAAGCACCTCCGGCGTGCCGGCTGGGGGCGTAGTTTGCTGGAAAAGCCTAACGGGGACTGCGAGTTCCTGGAACGGCGGCCCGATGGCACGACGGGCTGCCTGATCCACCCCGTCCGGCCGATCCAGTGCCGTACGTGGCCGTTCTGGAAATCCAACTTGGAGTCGCCCGAGGCTTGGAAGCGTACCGCCGCCGGTTGCCCAGGCATCGGCCGTAGCGAGGCGTATCCCCTTCCGATCATCAAGGCCGCGCTGCAAGACAACGGTCGCCGCCCGCTTTGACGACTAAAGGAGGAGCCCCCCCGCCGTGCCCACGCCGGGCAGTCGGAGCGCTAATTGAATCGTCAGCACCAAATCGCCGAGAGCGCCGCCGTGCAGGATGAGGTAATCGTCAACCATGCGGTACTACGTCTATCATGCAATTAGCTATTCTGTATTCTTTATTCTGTATTCACTAATAGAGCAACGAGTACATTCGTGTCCCCCACCGCTGAAGCGATGGGCCACCCCAGCCGAATCCACCGGCTGGAAGCCGGTGCCACACGGGCGTGTGTGCCACTGCTCTTGAGCAGTGTCTTATCTGATCGGCGGTTGCTTGGGCACTGCTCAAGAGCAGTGGCACATGGCGGATTGCTATGTCGCGGCAGCCGCGCTAGCGGCCGTGCCGGCGGCCTGCTGGCGACGTCGCCGCTGAGTTTCCGCGGCGACCGCACTTTGCGAAGTCGCCCCGGCGGCGCCTTCCATCGCCAGCGTCACGGCATAGTATCCCATTCGCGGCAGGTCGTTCTCCCACATGATCTGGCCGCCGCGCTTGTCGAGACAATACGCATGGCCGTGGCAGCCGACATAGAGGTACTGCCCCTTGATCACGATACTCACTGTTGATCCGGTGCCACCGCCGGGCAGCTTCGTCCGCCAACGTTCCTCCCCGGTGGCCGGATCGAGGGCGGCGATGTGACGATTCGTGCCGATGTAAAGTTGATTCTGTTGTCGCGCCATGACATCCTCCATTTTATGCCCCACGCGCGTACTGCCCACCTACACATCATTGCATCATCATAAGCCATATTTCAGGGAGAATCTCCCCGCGCGGCGTGTGCCGTGCCGGTCGGCACGCCGAATGGAATCGCTTATTCGTCCTCGTCGCGCTTCGTGGAGGCCGCGATGACTCGTTCGATCTCCTCGACCGACATGCCGCGCTCCACCATCTTACGCTTCAATTCATTCTCTGACCGTACCTTCTGAGTCTTGTACAAGTAGAAGCCGATGATCGCCACGACCGGGATCAGTAAGCTCATGAAGATCGGTAGTTGTGGTACCTGAAAAAGCGAGTGCCAAATGCTATCAGCTAGCATGAGCGAGCCTCCTGTGACGGTGCTGTCGACCGGCGGGACGACCTACCGCCCGCCGACCGCTCCTGGAACTGTATTCGTATGACGGCGGTCGAATATTTCATAACAGTGTGAGGATTATACGCCTGGCAGACAATCGCCGCACGAGGTCAGATGTGCCGGTTCATTGCCATTAGCCATTCTGCATTCCGCGTACAATCCAGCCCCCGCCGAGCACGATGCCGTCGTCCCGGTAGAAGACGGTTGCCTGTCCAGGCGTCACCGCCGGTTGTGGTTCGTCGAAGCGTACATCGACTGTGGGACCGGCTTCCAGCCGGTGACGGCTGGCACGGGGGCCGGCCGCTACATTGACGCGCAGCCGACCGTTCGTCGGCGTGTGCTGAGAGCGGATCTTGATTTCCGCCGGCTGCCACACGCCGTCCGCCGGCGGGTCGGTCAGCCAGTTCACCTGGTCGGCGACCAGCCCGGCACTCATAAGCTCCTCCCGCGGGCCGACAACGACGGTATTGTGCTCCGCATCCAGCTTCGTGACATAGATCGGCTGGCCCGCCGCGATGCCGAGCCCCCGCCGCTGGCCGATCGTGTAGTTCACGATCCCGGCGTGCGTGCCGAGCAGGCGGCCCCGCGCGTCGCGGACCTC
>JAGMDK010000017.1 GCA_023128695.1 Phycisphaerae bacterium | reverse complement strand
CGGAGACAACTAGAGATTCAGTTACCGGAAAATGCTCTTCTCCGAGTGTGGCACCGGCTTCCAGCCGGTGGTCGTCCGGTACGGAGCCCGAACGCTACGTGACTTTTACGGCGGACTGCTATCTCTTAACTCACTCTTCACTCCTCACTCCTCACTCCTCGATCCTCACTCCCCACAATTAACTCGCTACTCACATTCCCATACGGACGCTACAATTCGACGAAACTGAGGATACCTCTTTGGGAGCGCGGATGGAACGGACGTTGATCATCTTCAAGCCGGACGCGATGAACCGCAACCTGGTGGGCCGCATCTTGACGCGGTTCGAGGACAAGGGCCTGCGGATCGCCGCTCTGAAATTGCAGCAGTCGCCGCGGGCGCTGGTCGAACGGCACTACGAGGTACACAAGGGGCGGCCGTTTTACGACTCGCTGGTGGAGTTCATGACCGCCGGCCCGGTGATCGTCGGCGTGCTCGAAGGCCCCGGGTCGATCGCGGTCGTCCGCCGGCTCCTCGGCGCGACCCACGGTCAGGAGGCGGCGCCCGGCACCATCCGCGGCGATTTCGGACTCGACCAGCAATACAACCTGGTCCATGCCAGCGACAGCCCCGAGACGGCCAAGATGGAAATCGAGCTGTTCTTCAAGCCCGACGAAATCGTCGGCTACAAGCGCGTCACGGATCGGTGGATTACTAGTGAAAAGTGAAAAGAGCAAAGTGAAAAGTTCGCTGGGCCGAGAATCCTTTCTTGGCCCCACGCCAGCGGTGCAAGATAGGAATCTCGCACCAGCGGCAACCCCCGAACCTCTATTGAAGAGCCGCGGGCTTCAGCCCTTGCTATTACCCACATTTTCTGAGTTGTATGTAGCGGCCGGGCCCCGTACCGGCCGTCGCGCGAAAGCCTCTGACCGGAAATGGCACCAGCATCATTGGCCCCTGCAAGGCGATTCCCACAAATGTGGGTAACAGCAAGGGCTTTAGCCCGCGCGGACTAAAGTCCGCGGCTCTTCGGCCGGTACGGAGCCCGGCCGCTACAAGATTAACCGCGGCTCTTCGGCCGGTACGGAGCCCGGCCGCTACAAGATTAACCGCTGACTGCTGAAAGCTGAGAGCTGAAAGCTTCTTTATGAAAATCAAGCCGATTACCGAACACGAGCAGAATCCGGTTACGTTGCCGGGGGCCAAGGGGGTGCGGATGCGAATGCTGATCGGTCCGGACGACGGGGCCGCTGTCTTTCACATGCGACAGTTCGAGGTCGAGCCCGGTGGCTGTACGCCGCACCATGCGCATGATTACGAGCATGAGGTGTTGATCCTCAGTGGGCGGGGCCTGGTCAAAAGCGAAAGAGGCGATCATCCCTGCCGGCCCAGCGACGTAGTCTGGATACCGCCGAACGAGAAACATCAGTTTCAGAACGTCGGCGACGAGCCGTTGCGATTCATCTGCCTGATCCCCGCGCCGCGGGACTGTACGTGATGAAGTGAAAAGGTGCGTCTGAAAAGTTAGTAGTGTTCTGCCAACGGTTAATTGATGGGGAGCGCGTTGATGAGAAAGTGTGCCACTGCTCTTGAGCAGTGCCTTATCTGACCGGCACTTGCCTGAGCACTGCTCAAGAGCAGTGGCACACAGCCAACGCTTTGCCCGAAAAATGAGGTGTGACATAACACTAATTGATAAGGAAACAACGTAATGTCCTCAATCTCACGGCGAGAGATGCTCGGGTCGGCGGCCCTGGTCGGGGGGTGGATGGCGCTAGGGCCGGGACTGGCACTCGGACAGCAGACTGTACCACAGACGAGTGCCAACGAAGATGGCGGTCCGTACCGGCTGCCGCCTTTGCCCTACGGCTACGCCGACCTGGAGCCGTTCCTTGACGTCCAAACCATGAAGCTGCACCATGACGTGCATCACGCGGGTTACGTACGCGGGGCCAATGCGGCCGTCGCCGAGCTGGAGGCCGTCCGGCACGGCGGGGGCGAGTCCATCAAGCGCGTGCGGGCCGTCACCGACCAGCTCGCCTTCACGCTTTCAGGTCACTTGCTGCACACGCTCTTCTTCAGCAGCATGACCAAAGACGGCGGCGGCGATCCTCCGTCCGACAGTGACGCCGGCAAGATGATCAAACGCGACTTCGGTTCGTTCGATGCCTTCCGGGCGAACTTGGCAGCCGTCGCCAAGCAGGTGCAGGGCAGCGGCTGGGGCGTGCTGGTCTACGAGCCGACCGCCCAGCGTCTGCTCGTGCTCCAGGCCGAAAAGCACCAGAACCTGGGTGTCTGGGGAGCCGTGCCGCTGTTGGCGTTGGACGTTTGGGAGCACGCCTACTATCTGCAATATCAGAACAGACGGACCGAATTCATCAAAGCGTTCATGGAAGTGATCAACTGGGCGAGCGTCGAGGAGCGGCTGCAAATCGCCCTACAACTCGCTACTCTTAACTCATGATCTCCACCGGAAACACACCGAAGACCTCCGAAACCGGCCGCCCGCCGGGGACGACGCTGTGGATTCTGATCCTCGTCATGGTGGTCACGATCGTGCCGTTGATCGTGGTTTGCCAGATCATCGCCTATTGGCGCGTCGACGTCGTGGACGATCAGATGTTCGGCTACTTCGGCTGGCGCATCGCCCACGGCGCGGCCGTCTACCTCGACGTGTGGGACAACAAGCCGCCGGGCATCTACTGGATCAACGCCGTCGGCATGTTGGTCGGCCACGACAGCTATTTCGGGGTCATTGCGATGTGTGTCGTGGCGCTGATCGTGGCCCACGCGGCGTTCTTCATCGTCGGGTCATCGGTGTACCATCGCGGAGCGGCGGCGCTCGGCACCATCCTGCTCAGCTTCTTCCTGACCCATGGCTTCTACACTGGAGGAACCAACCGCACGGAGACCTTTCTCGTCGCCTGCGAGCTCGTCGCCGTCGCGTTCTACATGCGCGGCTTCGCGCGCGACCGCTGGTGGAAGTGGTACTGCGCCGGCGTCTTCTGCGGATTGGCGTTTTTATTCAAACAGGTGGGGCTGACAGGCTGGGGATGCATGGGCTTACATACCATCATCCTGGTCATTGTGCACCAGTTGACGGTCCGCACGGGCCTGAAACGCTGCCTGCTGCTGCTCGGCGGCGCATGCACCAGCGTGGCACTGGCCGCGTGTTATCTCGCCTGGCAGGGAGCTCTTTCCGATGCGATCTATGCTACTTTCGGCTTCAACCAGGCTTACTTCACAGCCGGCACCAGCCGTTTCCCGTACAACCTGGTCAATTGGTTCCTGCTCCGCGAGCACGTCCGGCCAATCCTGCTGCTGCCGCTCTTGATGGCGGTGGCCGCCGCGATCCACGCCTTTCTGTGGTGGCTGCGCCCGCAATACCGACCGCCGGAAATTGAAAAGCCGCTGTTGGCTCTGCGCCCGGTCTGCCCGCGACACTTCCTGCTATTCACCATGTGGTTCCTGGTCGCGTTCTACGGCGCCCTGCTCAGTCCCCACGGCTTCCGGCACTACCTCGTCCCGAGCATTCCGCCGTTGCTATTGATGGCGACCTATCTGGTCAACGTGCTGCGGGCGGAAACGAAGCTTCTGCGGCGTTTGCAACAGCGGGCGTGGGTAACGGTGGCGTTCATCATCATGGCCTATTTCTCCTATGAATCCGTGCGGTTGCAGTTTGAGGAGGTCTCCAAGGTCTGGGTGGCCCGCATCGACCCGTGGATGTTGAAAGCCGGTTGGCACGAGCCCGGGACGCCCGGCATCGGGGAGTACAAACCGGCCCGCTGGGAAGCCGTGGGCGACGCGGTGATCGCCCTCTCGGAGCCGGAGGACAAAATCCAGTGCCTGGGGTATATGCCGGGCGTGTATCTCCACTCCCGGCGGGTGAACGTCTCGCGCTACACCACGACCGAGAAGATCGGGCAAGTGCGGGGGCGGAAGGAAGCCGCTGACATCGCCGGTGAGCTGGAACAGACCCTGCGGGATGACCCGCCGGTCCTGCTCATCATGTCCTCGGAGGACTTTTTCGGTTTGCACGGTCGGGATCCCAAGCGGGCGTGGCCGGTGTGGACCGCGCTGGATGAGTGGATGGACGAGAACTACACCCTCGTGCAAGACATCGCCCGCTTCGGGACTGTATATATTTTCAAGCGGAACGACCGCTTCGATCCGCAGCGCGACCCCGATCTGAGTTCGCGTCTGGAAGCGATCAAAAAGAAACTCCAGGAATCGCGTTAGAGCGCCTAACAGTCCGCCGGGAGGGCGAGGCTCCTGCCGAGCCGCGGCTCAGCGGGAGCGGCTCAGCGGGAGCGGCTCAGCGGGAGCGGCTCAGCGGGAGCGGCTCAGCGGGAGCGGCTCAGCGGGAGCTTCGCCCTCCCTTCCGCGGCCCTTCGGGTTTCATTATCGTCTCTTACGTTCGTATCCCTCGTCAGTGACTCGCCGGCCGGCCCGGGCGACGATACACTCCCGATCATGCGCATCGTGGCTCACGGCATCGATCTCATCCACTGTGAACGCATCGCCCGCATCTGGAAGGATCACGGCGAGCGCTTCCTGCGGCGGGTGTACACCGGCCGTGAACGGGCCTATTGCCTCGATTGCAAAGACCCGGTCATCCGGCTCAGCGGCCGGTTCGCGGCCAAGGAGGCCGTCATGAAAATGCTCGGCACGGGATGGCGTGGCGGAATCGAGTGGACCGACATCGAAACGCTGCCCGATCCGCTCGGCAAACCCCTCGTCACGCTGCGCGGCAAGACGGCGGAGATGGCTACCACCCTGGGTATCCACCAAATCCTCATCTCCATCTCACACAGCGGTGATTACGCCCTGGCGTCCGCGATCGGCGTGGGCCCACAGGCTGGAAGCCTGTGCCACAAGTGATTGTCGGCAGCCTCTACAGAGCCACGCCGGGCATGAGCGGGCCTTCGAGGCCGCGCCACAGATACCAGGTCGCGTAGGTGCGGTATGGTCGCCAGGGCTCGGCGAGCTCGTTCATCGATCCCGCCGCCGGCAGCTCATCCCAGTTCATGAAGTTCCGCACCGCCTTTTTGAGGCCGAGGTCGTCCACGGGCCAGACATCGGGTCGCTCAAGGCAAAAGATCAGCAGCATTTCCGCCGTCCAGCGCCCGACACCCTTGATACACGTCGTGGCGTCGATGACTTCCTCATCCGACATGCGACGGAGCTTGGCGGCATTCAGCGTACGGGAAGCGAACGCCGAGGCGATGTTGCGTACATACGCCGACTTCTGCCGTGACAGTCCGACTCCTCGTAAGGCGTCTTCATCCAGCGCGAGGATCGACCTCGACGTGAGGCGGTTGCGCGGGCAAAGTCCTTTCAAACGTTTGTAGATCGCCGTAGCGGCGCTCATCGACACCTGCTGCTGCACGATCGAACCGATCAGGGCTATGAACGGGTCGCGCGTGATGATCGGCGTGTGCGGCCCGATGTGTGTGATCAATTGTCCCAAACGCTGATCGGCCCGACGCAGATGGCGAACGGCCGCCAGCGCATTGCGGCGGCGCTGTTGGACGAGGTCGAAACCGTCATGCTTTGCATTGGATGACATCTCGTTATCGTTGCTGTTTACGGTGCTCCGGCGAGGGTTCCACGAGAATCATCAGGGGCATGCGATGCGGCGCGCGACGGGCGGCATACCACGCCCGCCAGGCTTTGTTCATCTCATGCTCGTTTTGCAGGCCGAACGCCCGCCACCAGTTGGCCGCGCGCGGTCCTCGGAACTCGTTTAGTAAGGCAGCTACCGGCGAGCCCTCTGCGTCTTCGGGCGATGCCCGGCCGAGGCATTCCAACAACCAGCCGGTCAGCGCGCCGGCCTCGGCATAGAAGCCTTCGACGTTAGCCGGTAATTGCTCCGCGGCCAACAATGCGGACGGGGCCGGCACCTCCTTGGCCAACAGGCGTCGGTACATCAGCCGGCGGGCCGGCGGCTCGGCGTGCAAGGCCAGACCTTCGTCAACCGACAGCGGAAAACTGTCCTGCCGGCGCTGATCCGCGATCAACAAATGCGTCAACTCGTGCGGCAACGTGCTGCTCAACAGCCAGGGGTCCGCCTGAAAGACCTCCAGCTTCCGCGACAGGATCCGCTCCCCCTGCAAGCGGGTGCGGCTGACCGCAAAGCCGATCCCCGTGATGCCGGTCGCTTGCATCAAGGCGTCCCGCGTCGCGTGCACGCGAATTTCGCACCGCGGCTCCCAATGGTCCCGCGCCTCCCCGCCGAGCCACTCACACAAACCGGCAAAGTGGTACTCGGCCGCTTCGGCCACCCACTCGGCGACCACGTCGTTGCGCGCGTAGACGTCGAAATGCGCCGTGCGGCGGTGCTTCCAGGTGCCCGGCAGGAACAGCGCCCAAAGACCTTCACGCCGGCCAACAGGCGTCTCGCGATAGAGCCCGCGGGCGTGTTCGATCACGCGGACACGCAGGCGGTGAATTATCTCCCGCCGTTGATCGGCCGGCGGCAGTTCCCAGACCTCGCCCAGGGCCGCGGCGTAGGTGCGACCGGCATCGAGGGGGTGTCCGCCGCGCTCGGCCAACATCCCCCCGATGATCTGCCCCAGAATGGGTTCGTTGGTCTTACGCAGGACGTCGATCGCGCGGGCCAGCAAGCGTCCGGCGGCGTTGGGATCGAGCGGTTCGGAAAAATCCGTTTCCGATAGCGCCAACGCGAGCGAAACGGCCCAGCGCGAATGCACCCGCGGGCCGGCGTGGGGCTCGTTGGCCAGCAAGTTTTCATACAACGCAAAGGCCTCGCTGAAATTCCGCGCCAGGTAGTGGTCATCCGCCGCCCCGAGCCACGCGGCCCGCGATTGGTCCCGCAAGGCTGCCGCCAGATCAGGACGCAGGGCCTTGACCTCCTTGATCTGATCGAGGGCGGCTTCGTACAGTTCGAGTTGGAGCAGGCGTTCGATTTCGGCGATCTGCTCGCCGGTATGCTCCCGGGCCGAGCGAATTGCACGGAGCATTGCCGTGGCCGAGGCGTGTTCGGGCTCGACAGCCAGAATCGCCTCCAGCGCTGTCGTGCAGTCATCAAAGCGTTGCTCGGCCAGCCACATTTCCGCCAGGGTTAGGTGCAGATTGACGTATTCCTCCCGCACGCCGACATTATCGGGACTGGCCCGTAGTGCCTGTTGCGCCCGGCGGAGCGCTTGTTGTATTTCTCCAGAAGCCAGGAACGTCGTGAGTTCGCCCCGTAAGGACGTGGAATTGCTCAGCGTGGAGTTCTGGGCTCGCAGGGGAGATACAGACAATCCGATGATCACAAGCAGCTTGAGGAAGCCGGCGGCTATCTGACCGTGCGTAATCTTACGCCGGTTCGGCAAGTGTAAGGCCGCGCGGGCTGAAGCCTGCGGCTCTTCGTTGTAGCACGATCGCGCGCGGTCATATAGAATCGTGGAACGCGCGTGCGCCCGAATTATTCGTAATCGCGTTGCGGGCATAATAAGTCAGTATCCGTATCGCTGCCGATCGAGCGGCCAGGGGTTTGGCCGCCGAGGCAGGTATCATAGCGCATTATACGAAGGAACAACCGATGGTGCTTTGGGTTCTACGCGGCTTATTCGTGCTGCTGATGGGGGCGGTCTCCTTCATGGCCATCAAGTCCGACGCTGAAAGTTTTGGGAGGGGGGGGGACTTGATGGTGGCCGCGGCCATGTTGTTCGCGGTGATTCTCGTGGTGGTTGACCTGGTCCTGACCCGCAAGTCGCTGGCCGCGCTGTCCGGCGCGTTTCTCGGGCTCGTGGTAGGCATGGTCTTCGCCTTCGCCCTGGGGTTGATCGTGGACATGATGGTGGGCGTCTTCGCGGACGTTGCCAAGGGAGAGGAGGGATACGCCAAGTTCGCCCCGGTCGTCGGCGCGATCAAGCTGATGTTGGGCATCGTCTGCTGTTACCTGTCGATCAGCTTTATCCTGCAAACGAAGGACGACGTGCGCTTTGTCGTGCCCTACGTCGAGTTCGCCAAGCAGTCCCGCGGCGCCCGGCCGCTGATTCTGGACACCTCGGTCATTATCGACGGCCGCATCGCGGATATCTGCGACACCCGTATCATCGACTCGCCGTTGTTCATCCCGCGTTTCGTGCTCCAGGAGTTGCAGGCCATCGCCGACAGCGCCGATAAGCTCAAGCGCAATCGTGGGCGGCGCGGGCTGGACATGCTCAACAAGCTGCAAACCAACAACAAGGTGGAAATCCGCATCTCCGACGCCCGCGTGCCGAACGTGGACGAGTCCAGCGACGTCGACCAGAAGCTGGTGGCACTCGGCAAGAAGCTCGATGGCCGCGTCGTGACCAACGACTACAACCTCAACAAAATCGCGCAGATCCGCGGCGTGGACGTCATCAACATCAACGATCTGGCCAACGCCCTCAAACCGGTCGTGATGCCCGGCGAAACGCTCTGCGTCCGGATCATAAAACCCGGCGAAGAGTTGGGACAGGGCGTCGGGTACCTGGAAGACGGCACGATGGTGGTCGCCGAGAACACGCGCGAGAAAATCAACGAGGAAGTAGCCTTAACGGTAACTAGCGTCCTTCAAACCTCTGCCGGCCGGATGATTTTCGGACGCCCCGAGGGGACCCCGCTCGCCCCACGCCGGCCGCGAACCCGGCTCTGAGAGTGGGAACGTGGGAACGTGGGAACGTGGGAACGTGAGAACGTGGGAACGTGACTCTCGTCCCGCGGGGGCCGCGAAACCGGGTTTGAGGTGTTCGATTTAGCCCGCGGCTCTTCTTCTCGCTGGCGCGGTTGCGGGGGTGTGGATTTTTCAGTAAACCGGCGGGGCTCTCTGGCCGATTCCGTACTAAGAGACGGGTGGAGCGAGAGTTACGCGCAGCAACACCAGCGGGTGAGCGTCAACATAGTGGGTGGGGCGGGCCTCGTGG
>JAGMDK010000169.1 GCA_023128695.1 Phycisphaerae bacterium | reverse complement strand
CGGAAGTTGTTAGCCGGGGGCGTCAGCCCCCGGGAGTGTTGGTCTCGGAACGCAAGCCCCAGCGGGGCGAAAGAAAACGCCGGTTGTCCGGACCGCTTCTGTCGCCCCGCTGGGGCTGGTGCTTCCGGGCCGTCTGGTCCGGGGGCTGACGCCCCCGGCTAACGACTGTCGCCCCGTCGGGGCTGGTGCACATCGCCCTTTTCGTCGGTGGCCCATTTCATGACTCGTCGGTTCGGGCTTCTGTGGAATTGACGAGCGGCGCGCCGGAGATGTCATGCACCCTTCTACGACGACGTCCGGGACGGAGCCCGGACGCTACATGACTATTGTAGTAAGCTACATGACTATTGCAGTGAACTGTTAGCCTTGAATGAGCCGCTCGAACTCTTCCTCATTGAGGACTGTTACCCCCAGCGACCGCGCCTTTTCAAGTTTGCTCCCCGGCGACTCGCCGATGACGACGAAATCGGTCTTCTTGCTGACGCTCTTGGTCGGCTTGCCGCCGTGCTGTTTGATCAAGCTCTCGATTTCGGTGCGTGAGTAATTCCGCAACGTACCCGTAACGACGAGTGTCTTGCTCGCCAGAGCGCTGCCTGACCGTTTATCCGCTCCAGGCTGGGTCATGTTCATGCCGACGGTTTTTAGTTCGTCGACCGTTCTGCGGCCCGTACTGCTGTTAAACCATTCGCGCAGTGAGGCGGCCATCTCCGGCCCGATCCCTTCCACCGCCTGCAACGCCTCCTCGTCCGCCGCCATCAATGCCTCCATGGTTCCAAAATGCATGGCGAGCAGTTCGGCGGTGTTCGTGCCGATGTGCCGTATGTTTAGTGCCGCCAGCACCCGCGCCAATGGCCGCTGTTTGCTCGCCTCGATCCCCGCCAGCAGGTTGTCCACACTCTTTTCGCCCATCCGTTCGAGCTGCACCAGCTCGGCTCGCCGCTCGTGCAGACGGTACAAATCGACGTAGGAGTGCACGAAACCCTGCTTTACGAGCGCCTCGACCAGCTTGATGCCGCCGCCCTCGATATCCATCTGGCTCCGGGCACAAAAGAACCGTATCCGCTCAACGACCTGGGCCGGGCAGGCTGGATTGATGCACCGCAAGTACACCCCACCTTCATCCTGCATCGTCTCACCGCCGCAAACCGGGCATTTACTCGGTGGTTCGATCGCGGCGGCGCTCGCGGGGCGTTGGTCGGCATCAGCCGCAACCACCTGAGGGATGATCTCACCCGCCTTCTCGACGGTCACCGTGTCACCGGCGTGCAGATTGAGTCGCCGCACCTGGTCGAAATTGTGCAGACTAGCCCGCTTGACGGTCGTCCCCGCCAATTGCACCGGCTCCAGGTTCGCCACCGGCGTGATCGTCCCGAGCTTGCCGACCTGGAAATCAACCGACAGCAGCCGACTCTGGGCCTGCTCGGCGGCGTACTTGTAGGCCATGCACCACCGCGGGGCCTTGCTCGTGGCTCCGAGTCGCTCCCGCTGGTCCAGACGGTCAACCTTGACCACCAGTCCGTCGGTGTCGTAATCGAGACTGCGCCGCTCGGCGTCCCACTCTTCGACATACACGACGACTTCCTCGATGTCGCCACACCGCCGCGCGTGCGGGCTGGTGGGAATGCCACAGCCGCGCAGGCGGGCGAAGAGCCCGCTATGCGTCGTCACGTTCGTCGGCGGATCGAGTACGCCGACGCCGTGGCACTGGAACGCCAACCCGCGCCGGCCGACAACGCGGGCGTCGAGTTGTTTCAATGTGCCGGCGGTCGCGTTCCGCGGGTTCTTGAACGGTTCCTCGCCGTCGGCCTCGCGCTGCCGATTCGTCTGGTCGAAAGCGGTTCGCGGCCAATACACCTCGCCGCGCACTTCGAGCACGCTCGGCCAGTCGTCGCCCTCCAGCTTGAGCGGGATGCTGCGAATAGTACGCAGATTCTGGGTGACGTCGTCGCCGGTGGTGCCGTCGCCGCGGGTCGCGCCGAGGACGAATCGGCCGTCTTCATAGCGCAGCGACACGGCGACGCCGTCGATCTTGGGATCGACGACGTATTCGTACGGCTCATCGCCGAGACCCTTGCGGACGCGGGTGTCGAACTCGCGTAGCTCGCCGGCCGAATAGGTGTTGTCGATCGAGAGCATCGGGAGGGCGTGGCGGACGTGCGCGAAACCTTCGAGCGGCCGCTCGCCGACCCGTTGCGTGGGTGAATCGGGCGTGATCAGGTGTGGGTGTGCGGCCTCCAACTCACGGAGTTCGCGAACCAGGGCATCATACCGCTCGTCGCTGATCTCGGGCTCGCTGTGCACGAAATACAGCACGTCGTGCCGGCGGATTTCCCGCCGGAGAGCCTCAATCCGCGGGGGGGCCATTGCTTCGTCGGGATTAACGTTGCTCATCACCAGCGGTTCGCACGGCCGGAGCGGGTCGGGTCACGACCTCGATCGTCAGCCCGCGGAGTTTGAGGGAACAGGACGCCGAGCGCCCGTCGGGGACCTCGACTTTGGCTTGTCCGGCGAGGAAGACGCTCACCGCGTCACTCGGTCCGAGCGTCAGGGTAAAGTCCAGGTTCTCACTCGCCCTCCGTTTGGTCGCCCCGTTCTCCGTCGAATATTGCACCAGGATCACGTCGCGCAACAGCCGCCCCAGCTCATCGCGGGCGTAGAGCCGCAAGCCGACCACCGCATCCGGCAGCTTCAAGCCCGGCGTGGCTTGGGCCTCGAACTCATACTCGAAATGCACCTTGAAATCGAAATCGGTTTGCCGCGTGGTCGCGTTGGTCAGCGCCTGGCCGAGCCAGAAAATCCCCTCGGCTTTCCCGCCGCCGGTGACCGCGGCCAGAGCCTCGCCCTCACCGGCGGCGCGTGCGGTGGCGCTTGCCTCGGCCTCGCCGTCCAACCCGGGCTCTGTGCTATCGCGAGAGAGGTGGATATTGAATTCCTGATCCCGCGGCAGGCGGAGCGTGGTCCCCTCCGGCTTGCTGATCGGCCGGGCCTTGGGGCGTTGGGACAACTCGCTGCCGAACTGCCCGCCCGCGCAGCCGCTGAGAAGCAAAAGTAGCATTAGAGGCTGTAATACAACCCGAAGGGCCGCGGACTTCAATCCGCGCGGCCCCGCGCGGGCTGAAGCCCGCGGCTCTTCAGTGTCTTGTGAGACCGCGCAGGCTGAAGCCCGCGGCTCTTCAGTGTCTTGTGAGGCCGCGCGGGCTGAAGCCCGCGGCTCTTCAGTCGGGTTTTTATTAAGCGCTGCTCGTAATCCGGCTGCCTGGCGGGCGGACGCTGAAACGAACGTTTGAAGTGTCATTGATGCGGTCTCCGTTATAAGACGCCATGCATTGAAGCATCAAGCCGCCCGACGGGCAAGTATGGTAGCCAGAAGAGCCTGAGAAACACTCCCCCAGGGTGGCTCTGCATTGCAAACGTTCGATTTCTTCGCGGCGTGCGAAGATTCCGTGGCTGCCGCAAATGTCTTCGGAAGTCTGCGGAGCGGACGACGGAATACAGCCCAGGGCGAAGCGCAGCGAGCCCTGGGTAAGCCCACGGGGGGAAACAAGCCCCCAGCGGGGGCGACGGAAAGACCTCACGCAGATGCACCTTCCGTCGCCCCTGCGGGGCTTGGTCAGGGGCGGGCCGAGAACCCAGGGCTGGCGCCCTGGGCTATATTCCATCGCCCGCTCCGCGGGCTGTTGGCGAGGGGTGCGAGAAAGGATTCTCGCACCAGCGACCAATCGTCAATCCCGCACTATTGCCGCCATCAGGCCGAAGTGCCCGCAACCCGGTCCCTCTCGGCGATATGAAAAAAATACCTCGTTGTGACAGAGCGTGCAGATGCCGGCCGTCTCAATCTTTTCCGGCCTAACGCCCGCGGTAAGCAATTGCGCCCGGTTGGCTTCCCAAAGATTGAAGTACAGACGGCCATTCCGCCGCTCGAAGAAACTGTCGCGATCTGCTAGTCCGCGGGCCGCTTCATATACGTCGCGGCCCACTTCGTAACAGCACGGCCCCGCCCCCGGCCCTATGCCGGCCCGCACGTCCGACGCCTGACAGCCGAATTGGCTCGTCATCAATTCGAGCAGCCGAGCCGTGGCTTGGGCGACCGTACACCGCCAACTCGCATGCGCCAGGCCGACCACACCTCGCACAGGATCGTATGCCAGGATCAGCGGGCAGTCGGCCGAGAAGGTCATCAGCGGCAAGCCCGGCAGGGCCGTCGCCGCGCCGTCGCAATGCGGCAGCGCCCCGGCGGTCATGTCCGCGTCGACAATTGTCAGCTTGGTATCATGAACCTGCTCGCAATAGCACAGCCGCTCTGCGTTCAGTTCCAAGTCCGCGGCCATCGCTTGCCGCTCGGCGGCGCCGTGGGGATTATTGCGTGGCCCGACGTTCGCCGGCCGGGTCGAAAACGCGTGCACCAGCCCGGTTTCATGGCGCAGCCGCTCGAATTGGGCGTATCGCCGCTGGTGGATGTGCAAGAAATGCATCACGACTCACCGGGACTACTCTTCCTTCGCACCCGGCCACAGCCAGCGGACTAAGTCCTTCGTCTCGTAGGTGAATTTCTCCCAGCGATTGCTGTACGGCGGTTGACGCGACGCGGGAATCTCGCCGGTGTGAGCGAAGAGAGCTTCACGATTGGCTTCAAACCATTCTTCCCACGCCAGCACGTCGCCGCCGTGCGTGCGGCCGGTCAGCCGCACGAGCGTGTCCTCGCACTGGTGCACGACCGCGAAATCCTCGTCCCGCAAGCCGGCGATCAGGGCTGTAACCGCTTCCTCGCTCGGGTAGCAGCCCAGCCCGCGGGCCCCCGCGATGCGGGCATGGCGATCGGTGCCGAGCCGCAAGCGATCCAACAGCGTCTTGGCAACCTGCTCGCGGTACTCTTCGGGTACTTGCCCCGCCGCCGACAGGTTGGCCAAGGCCTCCGTCGCGTCCCAGCGTCCCAGCGCGACCGGCGGCCAAACCTCGTTAGGCGGGTGGTCGCGGTAGTTCAGAATCTTTAGGGCCGTCTCGGTCGCCCGCGGGTCGCCGGTACGGGCCAGGGCTCGGATCGCCACGCAGCGGGTCTGCGGATCGCTCTCCAGGCAGGCGATCGCGATAAACCCCTTAATGGCCCATTCCTGATCGTACTTCTTGCTCTTGGAGATCCGCGCCACCGAGTCTCGCCGAACGTCGGCGTCTTCCGACGAAACCGCGAGCACCATGTATTGTTGAGGCGTTCGCCGCGGCTTGAAGATCTTCTGGACGACGGCGTCCAGTTTGGTATCCATCTGGGTCTCGCTACAGCCGACCATCAAGAAGACAGCGAGTCCGAGTATTGCCAGGAGGATCGATTGACGATTGATGATTGACGATTGACGATTGACGATTGACGATTGACGATTGCGGATTGACTCACTTGGCCGTGCTCGGCAGTCGCGGCACGTTGACGTAGCGTTCGGGTTCGACCAACTCAACGTATTCAATCGCCTCAGTTAGGAAGCGCGACCCCACCTGCTCGAAGCGCTGCGGGTTGTCGCTCACGTAGCAGCGCATGCTACCGGGGGTTCCGTCAGTGGACAAGCCGCCGTGCTCGCGCAGGTGTTGCCGGACCGCCAGCGATGTTTCCCGCCCGCTGTCCACGATGTGAACCTCCGGGCCCAGATACGACCCGATCGCGTCTCGCAGCAGCGGATAATGAGTACAGCCCAGCACGACTACTTTCACGTGCTGTGCTCGTAGCGGCGCGAGATACGTCTCGACGGTCAGCTTGACGATCGGATCGTTACAATCGCGGCCCTCTTCCACCAGCGGGACGAACAGCGGGCAGGCTTTGGGAACCACCGGCTGCTCAGGTGCCAGGGCTCGGATCGCTCTCCGATACGCCTCGCTGCCGATGGTGGCTTCGGTGCCGATAACCGCGAGGGGGTCTCCCTCGGCGAGCCGCACCGCTGCCCGCGCACCCGGCTCCACTACGCCGATGACCGGCACCGGCAGTTCGCGTCGCAAATCATCCATCGCCAGGGCGCTGGCGGTATTGCACGCCGCCACGATCAGCTTCGGCTCGAAGCTCAGCAGAAAGCCGGCCGTTTCCAGGGCAAACTGCGCGACGGTCGGCCGCGATTTGATCCCGTAAGGCACGCGGGCCGTGTCGCCGAAGTAAACCAGGTCTTCCCGGGGCAGAATCTGCCGCAAATGGCGTACAACCGACAGCCCGCCGAGCCCGGAGTCGAAAACGGCGATCGGAGTGGAACTCATCCGGTCCTCCTTGACAACCAAAAGGCATGATACCGAGTCACCGCCGTTCGGGTAAGCAGTTCAAATAGGCAGTAAGTAAGCATTCAGCGGTCAGCAAT
>JAGMDK010000168.1 GCA_023128695.1 Phycisphaerae bacterium | reverse complement strand
CCCACTATGTTGACGCTCACCCGTGGGGGACACGAATTGGTCGTCTATTCGCGTCCCTGGCTCGGCAGGAGCCTCGCCCTCCCGCTCACCTGCCCTCGGCAGGAGCCTCGCCCTCCTACACTAACTCGTCAGCCAGGTACTCAAGCAAGTGCTTGGCGCGCACGCCGGTGTGATGCTCGATCTGATGACGGCAACTAAATCCCGACACGGCGATCTCCGCGTCCCCGCGCCCCCGGACGGCGGGGAATAGTACCTCCTCCCCGATGGCCTGGGCCACGTCGTAGTGTTCAACTTCGTGGCCGAACGAGCCGGCCATGCCGCAGCAGCCGCTGGGAATCTCGCCCACCTCGAATCCCGGCGGGGCCGATAACAAGGAGATCGCAGCGGCCGTTCCGAACAGCGCCTTCGTGTGGCAATGGCCGTGGTAAAGGATTTTGCGTTTGCTCGCATTGAACCGCAGCGCCTCGGGCTCCCGCTCCAGCAGCTTGGCCAGGAATGATGCGACCGTTTGCGTAGCGGCGGCGACGGCCCGGGCCTCAGCGCTTCGAAGCAGAGAAGGGTACTCGTCCACCAGCGTGCTGACACAGCTCGGCTCGCTGCCGACGATCGGCGTTCCAGTGCCCGCGAACCGCATCAGGCACGAGACATTGTGCTCGGCCAGGGCCTGCACCTCGTCGAGCAAACCCTTGCTAAGCAGCGGCCGTCCGCAACACTCTGTCCGCGGCACCTCCACCTCGAATCCCGCCGCCTCCAACAGCGCGACCACCGCCCGGCCCACCGAGGGGACGTAATAGTTCGTCCACGTGTCGACGAAGTACACGATCGGCCCGCGCGGCGTTTCGCGGCCGTGCACCGCCCTCTTGTGCTTGCGGAACCATTGGCGAAAGGTTTGCCGGGCGAATTTCGGCGGCGGCATTCGCCGGTCAAGGCCGTAGCGGTGCTCCATAAACGCCCGCAGGGGCCGGGACTGCATGATCCAGTTGCTCACGGGAGCGAAGCGGCATCCCCAGCGGGCCAGCCGCGCCGAAGCCGCCACCAAGCGGCTCCGTTTTGGCACGCCCTCCCGCCGGTTGCGATGCGACAACCACTCCGCCTTGAGACTGGTCACATCCACCCCGGTCGGGCACTCGCTCTTGCAAGCCTTGCACGACAGGCAAAGCTCCATGACCTCCGCCAGGGCCGGATCGTCCAAACCCGCCAGCAACTCGCGCTGGGACAAGGCGATCCGCAGCGCATTGGCTCGGGCACGGGGGGTGTCGCGCTCGTCACCGGTGGCCCGATAGGACGGGCACATCGTCCCGGACAGGCGCTGCCGGCACTGACCGATCCCGCTGCACATGCCGGCCAGGCCCGCCAGGCCGCCGTGCGCTGCGAAATCCAGATGCGTCCGGACCTGAATGCTCTCGAACCCCGGGCCGAAGCGAAGGTTTTCGGTCATCGGCAACGGATCGACGATCTTCCCGGGGTTCAGCAACCCGGCGGGGTCGAAGGCCTGCTTGATCTCACGAAAGGCCTGGATGATCCTCGGCCCGTACATTTTCTCCAGCCAGCACGAGCGTAAAATCCCGTCGCCGTGCTCGCTGGTCAGCGAGCCGCCGAACTCCACCATGAGGTCAACCACGCCCGCGGCGATCCGCCGCATACGCTCAACATCTGCGACTTTCTTGAGATTGAGCACCGGGCGAACGTGGAGGCAGCCGGCGCCGGCGTGGGCGTAATACCCGGTTTCCTCGATTCCCTCGGCTTTGAGGAAAGCCGCCAAGCGTTCGATATACGCGGGCAGTCGCTCGGGGCCGACGGAGGCGTCTTCAATGAAGGCGTAGGGCTGCCGATCCCCCGGACGCGACATCAGAAGCCCCAGCCCGGCCTTGCGCACTTCCCACACGTCGGCTTGAGCGCTGGGGTCCGTCACCAGAACCTGGGCATAGCCGTGGGATTTCGCCGTCAGCATGGCCCGAACCGCGTTCATTCGACCAGCCAACTCCACGGGATCATCGGCCAGAAACTCAATGACCAAAGAAGCGGCGGGCTCGCCTTCGACAAACTTCATCCGCGGGATCATGGCCGGGTGCGACCGCGCCGCATCGAGAATCATCTTGTTGATTAACTCAACGGCGGCCGGTCTGCCGTCCATGATGGCCGGGACCGCCTCCAGACAACGCATCAAATCGTCAAAGTGAACGACCAGCAGTGCTTTCGCCTTGGGCAGCGGCGTCAGCTTCACCAGCGCCTCGGTCACGAGACCCAGCGTGCCCTCACTGCCGGAGAGTACGGAAATGGGGTTCAGGACCGTGCTCGATTTACACAACCGGTCCAGCCCGTATCCGCCGTTGCTGCGCAGCACTTTTGGATAGCGAGCTTCCACGTCCTCGCGGTAGGCGTGGCGGACCCGCGCCAGTTCGGATTCCGCTTGCTTGGCCCGCTCGCCGCCGTGGAGCAGCCCGCGCGTTCCCCACACGGCGGTCGAGCCGTCCGCCAGGACCGTGGTAAGCTCCAGGAGGTGGTCCCCGGTCCGGCCGTAAAGGATCGAGCGGGCGCCGCACGAGTTGTTCGCGATCATCCCGCCGAAAGTGGCCCGATTGCCGGTCGCGACGTCGGGGGCGAAGTGCAACCCGCGGGCGGCCAGCTCCGCGTTCAACTCATCGAGCACGACGCCGGGCTGGACCCGCGCGGTTCGAGCATCCGGCGCGACGTGGAGGATCGCGTTCATGTACTTGGAGAAGTCAATCTGCACCCCCTCCCCGACCGCGCCCCCGGTCAGGCCGGTCGCCGCGCCGCGGGGTATGACCGGCACGCCGTGTCGCCGACAGACGTTCACCGTTGCCGCGACATCGTTCGCGTCACGCGGGATGACGACGCCGAGCGGCACTATCTCGTAAATGCTGGCGTCGGTGGCGTACAACGCGCGGGTCAGGTTATCGAAGCGAACCTCGCCACGGGTGGCTGCGGCAAGTTCGTCTCGCAGACTGGCAACGTCAACCTTCTCCATGAATGGCCTCGTAGCCGGCGCTATTCCCTTGCGTAAGCGCATAAAAAAGGAGGTAATGCCCTCGGGGCCACCGTGGCAGCCCCTCAGCCGAACCTCCAATAGGGAGTATCGCCTATTCCGGGTCGGCAGTCAAGTGGACATGCCTGAGATGGACGGCCGATCAGGCCCACATGCCGGCCCCGCGGCGGTTCGTCATCTTCGTCGCCGCTGTCGTAGGCCCGCGGGCCTGAAGCCCGCGGCTCTTCGGAGCTCTCGCGTCGCGTCAGCACAATGCTTACGGATTGGAAAAGCCAGCCCGAATCGTTACGATGGAAGCGGAGAGAGAATGCTTCCGGTTAATTGTCAGCACCTTATACGAGAGGAACGTCACATGCACACATTCCCCCACATACGTACTCCTTTGCTAGGATTGGCCCTCCTCGGGTTGATCGGCCTCGTCACCCCGGCGTGGGGGCAAATCGAAGCCGGGGAGCACATTCGTATCCAGCTCGACACCCCTTGGGATTACAAAGGCACGGCATGCCCGGGCGAAGTGGAGTGGCGTTACGAACTGATCCATCCCGGCGCGACCTATATCGCCCTCCACTTTACCGATTTCGACCTCGCCCCGGGCGACTACCTGATGGTGTCCGATCCGGAAGGCGAGCAGACGTATACCATGGAGGGCCGCGGGAAGATGGACGCGGGCACTTTCTGGGCCCAGCACATCAAGGGCGACATCGTCATCCTGGAACTGGTCAAGATGAGCCCCGAAGGCGGGCGCGGATTCCGCATCGACGAGTACGTCGCCGGCTGGCTCGATCTATAGGACCCCTGGGGCGGCCGGGCGATTTGCGGAACGGACGACAAGGAAGCCGCCATCTGTTACATCACCTCGCACCCCACCGAGTATGATCGCGGCCGGGCCGTGGCACGGCTGCTGTCCGGCGGCAGCGGATATTGCACCGGCTGGCTGGCTTCGTCCGAGAATCACCTCATCACCAACGACCATTGCATCGGCTCGGCCTCGGAGGCCCTGAACACCGACTACGAATTCATGGCCGAGGACCCCAACTGCCGTGGAGAGAACGGCGAGCCGGTCTATCGGAGTGATATCTACTCCGGGGCCAACTACATCCAAGGCGATTCAAACCTGGACTACTGCCTGGTCCAGATTGTGAGCGGCGATCCGGCTCCGATCCACGGCTACCTGGAGATCGATAACCGCACCGCGATCGTCGGTGAGGAAATATACATCATTGGGCATCCCGGCGGCCGCCTCAAGGAAATGACCATCTACAGCACGCATCCCAACGATCCGACCGGCATCCCCGTGGTCTATTCAATCACCGAGCCGCCTTGCACCGGCAGTGGTTACTACGACGTCGGGTACTTCGCGGATACCGAGGGCGGCTCCTCGGGCTCGCCCGTGCTGGCCCGCTCCAGCCATAAGGTCATCGCGCTGCACCACTGCGCGAACTGTCCCAACCGCGGCGTACCAATTGATCTGGTTTACGCCGAGATCGGCGACTACCTGACCCCCGGCCCCGCGGGCATTGTGGAGCTCAACAAGGAGAAATACGGCTGCGACGATACGGTCGCGATCGAAGTCCGGGACGGTGACTTGCTGGGCCAGGGCAGTCAGAACGTGGTCGTGACCACCACGGGCGGGGATTCGGAAACCGTTACCCTGACCGAGACCGGCCCCACGTCGGGGATTTTCCAGGGAACCATCCCGACGGCCACGGGGACGGTCGTCACCGAAGACGGCACGCTCCAGATCGCCGACTCTGAAACAATCACAGTGACTTACATCGATCTCGATGACGGTCAGGGCAATTACAACGTCGTCGTGACGGACACCGCGACGATCGATTGCGTTCCGCCACAGATTTTGAACGTGCAGACCACGGACGTACAGCCGCGCAGTGCCGTGGTGACCATCACGGCGAACGAACCGGTCCGCGGGATCGTCTACCACGGCCTGAGCTGCGGCAGTCTGACCGAGACCGCGCTGGGCAGCGGATACGCGACCGCCGCCACGGTGAACGTAACCGGCCTGCAAGACAACACCACGTACTTCTATGCGGTCGAGGCGGTCGATGAGGGCGAGAATTCGGTATCCGACGACAACGGCGGCGCGTGCTACACGTTTACTACCCCAGAGGTGCCCGACTTCTTCACGGAGCAAAACCCGGGCGACCTGGACGGCCTGACCCTGTTCTTCGTCC
>JAGMDK010000167.1 GCA_023128695.1 Phycisphaerae bacterium | reverse complement strand
GCCCACGCTCGGTATCGGCTTCGTCGGTGGTTGTGTGCGAAGCACAAGGTCAAGGGTCGGGGCACCTCGCGCTTCCCGGACGAGTACCTGGACCTGAGGCTGGGGTTGGTGAAGCTCCAGTCGCGAACGCGCAACTTCCCGTGGGCGAACGCGTGCCCACCTTGTCCGAAAGCCGGATGCGGGAAATCCGCATGTCCGGTTTGACGAACGGGATGTGGAAACGGAGTATGGCCGGGCTATTGAGGCACCGCCGGACGAAAGGGGCGGAAGCAGATAGGCTTCGCCTAAGCCACCGCGCCACATCTCGACTCTACCCACAGAGCACACAGAGACCGCAATGAGCGATAAGATATAAGGTTGCGATGTAATGTGCGATTTACACACTGTCGAAACGAAACCTCCCTTGATTATTATCCCACACCCAATTTCCTGTTCCGCACCAATTCAATTGCGGTCTCCAGCCGAACGATAACCAAAGTGACTAGGCGTATCCGTGGAACACGGGAAACGCTCTAAAGGTCCAAGCGCAATTGTGCGGCAACGAAGAGCCGCGGGACCGATGTAGGAGTGCAGAGTTATGGAAGCGGAACCTGAAAACAGTGGAACTCAGACAACAGTCCTGGGTGGCAAGTACCTCACTTTCAGCCTGGCCGGCGAAGAGTACGGGCTCGAAATCCTGAAGGTCCGCGAGATCATCGGCATCATGGACATCACCGCCCTGCCGCGGGTGCCGCCCGCCGTCAAGGGCGTCATCAACTTGCGGGGGAAGGTAATTCCGGTGCTTGATTTGCGGCTCAAGTTCGGCCTGGAGCCCGCGGAGTACACCGACGAAACCTGTATCGTGGTAGTGGACGTCGGCTCGCTGGTGGGCGTGATCGTCGATACGGTCCAGGAGGTGCTGGACATTGCGGACGAGCAGATCGACCCGCCCCCGCCGCTGGGAGCCGCGGTCGACACGACCTTCGTGCTGGGCATGGGCAAGGTGAAGGACGCGGTCAAGATTTTGCTCGACATCGACCAGGTCCTCCGCTCCGACGAAATGACCTCCTTGCTCGAATCCGTAACGGATGACGCCGGGTAGGGTGCGAGAAACCAGCATGAGCACGGCAACCGGCAGAAAAATGCGCGACTTGTCCTCGCGCGGGGTGCGACAAATCATTCGCACGTTATAATGACGGAGCCTGATCGATGCGGGTAAAGCTTATGATTGAAAAGAGTTGCAATCTCTGGCTCGAACGCGCGGACTACCGTTGCGTATTGACGAACGGGGCCGTTACCGGGGATGGGGAGGCGCTCCTTGACTATCCCTCGGCTCGCGAGGCGGCCGATAAATATACGGGCTTTGCCGCTGATTTGGGCCGCATGTTGACCGCACGCGGCAACCATGTCCATCTGGTTCGACCAGGCTTGTGCAACTTCCCGATCAAACAATTTCAATGGTCCACGCCCACGCTCCAAGTTATCGAACGCAGCGCCCATGAGTTGGTCGCTTTGGTCGGCGAGGCGAAGACACTCCTGCCACGTCCCGGGTGCGGGGACGGTGAACTGGCTTGGGAGGACGTCGCGAAAGCACTCTCTTTCCTCCCGGACAACATCATCATCGTCGGTTAGACCCGGTATCCCACGACAACGGGGACGCCGCCCGGCACAATCCGCGGCGGCGGGGTGACCGTCACCGCCAACTGGAGCACGTTCGGAGCATCCTCCGGCGGGCGGGCCTGAACGGCGACCTGCTGCTCCTCGGGGGCGACGCCGTCCATCGTGAGCCAGTCTCGGACGTGAGTTAGGACGAACGCCACCAGCTTGTCCTGCGACATGCCGGCCAGATGCGGTTTCAGGTCCAACAGCAGGCTCGAGAGACGGCCGGCGAAGAGTTGATACGGCAGGCTGACCTCCAGCATCGCGTACCCCTCGGCCCGTTCCGGCTTCGCGGCGCTGAACCCGTTGCAGAAGATGACCTCGGTCCCGTCCTGCATGTGCACGACGGCGTTCAGGCCGCCGGCGATCAGCTCCTGGGTCTTATCCAGCGGCATTTGCGTGTCCGCCGGACCGAAGCGTTTGTCCCCCTTCTTGCCCCCCTGCCCTGTGGCGAAGCCGTCAAAACGGCCCACGATCCCGCTGGGCCAGCCGATCCCGGCCATGCTCTTGGCGACCGTGCAGGCCCCCGCGATGACTCCGCTGGACCAGACGAAATCCTTGTCGGTCAGGCACTCCTCCCGATAGGAGAACTCCAGCTCATCGCCCCCAGTGCTGGTGAACGGCGACCGCAGGAGGCAGCGTCCGAATACGACGCCGAGGGCCCGCGCGTAGCGCTGCCCGCGGAGCGTTTTCCACTTGGCGAACTGCCACTGGTCAAAGACCGAGACGATCGCCGGGAGTGACGGGACCTGCCAGGCGTGCTTGACGCCGAGGAACTCCGGGCTCGCTCCGGCGAGCACGACGGCCGGCAGGCTGGCGCCGTGTTGCGCAAGTTCGTCGAGGATTTCAATATCGGCGGCGGAGTTTGAGAACTGGGCGTCGACCACGATCAGATCCGGGGCGTCGGCCCCCTCATCGAAGACCGGATCGATGACCCGCGACGTCAGACGCTCGGTCAATCCCGCCTGTGAGGCATGCAACACCGAGAGCCGAATATGCTTGCGGAAATCGATATGTGCGACGAGAAACGCGAGTGCTCGCCAAGCGGCTTCCACGCGTTGTACCGGGGCGGCGTGAAGAACGGCCCCAAGCCAGGTGGACGCCTGCCGGTCGATCTGGGCCAGCGTACGGCGCAGGGCGGAAGTCTCCTCCGCCGGCAGTTGCCGGCCCCCGCTGGTCGCCGCGGCTGCCACCGCCGCACCGATCGGGGTCTTCGGCGGCGGCTTGGACGTCTCGTCCTTCGTCTCGTCCCCCAAATCTAATTGGCCGA
Source organism: Phycisphaerae bacterium (assembly GCA_023128695.1). Classification (GTDB taxonomy): domain Bacteria; phylum Planctomycetota; class Phycisphaerae; order UBA1845; family Fen-1342; genus JAGMDK01. The sequence goes on along the minus strand of JAGMDK010000167.1, from coordinate 5,197 downwards.
GGAGGTTGTCGACCACGTCATCGGAGGGAGCCTCGGCGGAGGGTGTCCACTTGATGACATCCGCGACCCAAGCCAGATCTGGTTTCGCGGCAACCGCCTGCTTGACCGCATCCGTCAGTTGCTCCACTGACAGCTTGCCGTGCATCCGGGCCACGATTTGCTCGCGGATAGCCAGCAACGCCTTGGTGGCAGGGAGTTGCGCGAGCAACGCCTTGGGCTGAAAGGCTTTGAGCGAATCGAAGCTCAGCTCGACCTCGATCATCACGTTACCGCCGGCGAGCGGATCGGTGGTCTTGAAGTAGACCGATGGCCGGGCGGTGGACATTATTTCGTCGAAGGAGTCGGCATCCACCTCGACGACGCCGTCTGTGAGCGGTCCCGAGAGCTTGCCGTCTTGCGAACCGGCCAGGTCGGTCATGAGCAGGATGCGATAAGGACGCTCAGTGGTCACCTTCAGGCCGCTGGGTAACGGAAAATTCACTTCCAGATCGGGCGGGATGGGTTCATCGGTCATCGGTCGTTCTCCCTTGGTGCGACCAGAGCCATGGCAGACATGCGGCAACCAGCCTGGAGGTCCAACGGCTCGGTTTGTGAAACTCGGCTCGGACGGGGACGGTATAGGTACCCACGGCGAGCGCGTGGTCGAGCGGCCGGGTCTGAATTCCCGGCCGTGTCGGCGATCACTCGGGGCTAGAGCATCCCTTTCCGCGGATTGTGCAGCAGCCAATCGGTGATGTGCTTGCGGATCGTGTACTGGGTGGTTTCACATCCGCCGCCCATCATGGCCAGATCGACGATGCCGGCGGCCACGCGAGCTTCGGGCCCCGCGCCGAGTCCGGCGTGTCGAAAGCGGTTGTCCAGTCCGTGCCCGGCCATGCGGGCCAGGCTCCGCATGCACTCGAGGATCGTGCCGCAATCCCACGGATCGTAATGGAGCCGGTTTTTCAGGTAGTCAACGACCTCATGCTCAACAATCGCGTTCATAGCAGTCTCCTTTGCGCGTATATACTATCGCCCTTTGATTCGTTCACGGCCGGGCTACTGGAAAATACTCAGCCGCCGTGCTCATTCCGTTCCTATCTTACGCCACTTATGTCCAAACGCCACTACTCGTTCTGTATCGGGATGAATCATGACCCAGAAATAATCGCCGTCGACCCGCAGGCCCTGGTGGACGTGGATCCAGTCAAGCCGGGCCACCTTGCGGCCGCCCGCGGCGAAATCCTCGTGCCGGAATGAGCTCAACTCAGCGCCCGGCGGGATATCGAAGAGCCCCTCCGCCACGCTCAGGGCCTCTTCCTGCATCATTTCGTCCTCGGTCGGCGGATCGGACAGGCGGTCCACGCAACGGTGCATAACCTCGCCGGTGTCGGCCTCAAAATGGACCGTCGCGTCGGACCAGTGTCGCCAGGTACGGACGCGGACCTGCCAGCCGCCGGGGAAGGGCTGGGCCTCGCCCGCCTCGCACTGGGTGTACCATTCCGGGTGGTCCGTGGAGAGACCGGCCCGGTCCCGGCGTCCTTCAAACAGATGGTCGGCTCGCTCGCGGGCTCGCTCAGTGATGTTTTCCGGTGGGTTCATGCGGTTCTGAGCACCTCCAGGATCTCGCCGGTCTGGTCGTCCACGTGAACGAGCACGAAGCCCTCGTTGCTGCTCAATTCCACGATCCAGGCGACGCGGTCCTCCACGACGCCCGGCCGCGTGCGATCCTTCATGTACTCGACGATCGCCTGCTCGGCCGAAGCGACCTCCATGTCCGGATCGATGTCCAGTTGCGCGCGTTCGCGCCGCACGACCGCGATGGCTTCATCCTCAGTCATCTCGCGGCTCCTCACTGGTTCCTTCGTCAAGTTCCTCGTCACTCTCCTCCAGGGGACCATACATACATTGGATCACCCGGTTGTGCTCGGGATCGACCCAGGCCCGCAGCAGGGGGTACTTCGCGGCCCCGGGGGGGAGGAGGAACACGCCTTGGTGAGTCCACCCCACCGGCGGCAACTCGCGCGGCGCGAGGCGCCCGAGCCGCGTTTCGGGCGGCAACTCAAGTTCCCTGACCACGAACGTGCGGAACGATGCCCGGTCGATCCATTTCGGCTGTTCCGCCCCCCTGCGACCGTCGTCGCGCCAGCCGATCTCGTCCCCCTCCTGGTCAAAGAACACGACGATGTCGCCGCCGCGCGCCAGCACGTGCAGCGTGTGCTCGGAGACATTGGCGAGGAGGATTTCATTCCATTCCTCGATCTGCTCGATGTGCTCGACGCGCGGCTCGGGCGGAATGTCCGCGACCACCCGCTCGACTTCTTCGACCGACAGTTTTTTGTAGTCCTTCTGACTCATTTGAGCGCCGCTTCCTTCGCGTCGGAAGCCTCCCTGGGATTCAGGACGTGGCGGCCCTCCACTATGCGCGGGCAAGAGACCACGTACGAGCGCTTCGCCGCGGCCCGATACGCGGGCACCAACTTGCTCAGGTCACACTCCGCCAGCGGACCCTTCTTCGGGCTGCCCTTGATCCAGCGGCGGAAGAAGTCCAGACACATCTTGGTGTTCTCCCTGATCCACACGCTGTACACCCAGCCGTGGAAGTACCGCGTGCCGTTGCGGGTGAATCGTTCGGCAAAATTGCCGGTGGTCATCTGCCGGCATCCGCCCGCCCACAGCAGCAGTTGCGGATTGTCCCCGTCCTCAATGACCTTGATCGTTCGATCCTTCGGCCCACTCGACAGGACAAACCACGGCATGCCTTTTATGGGCTCGTCCGGCGGCGTGACCAGCCAGTACCGCCGCTTCTTGTCCGAATGCTTCCCGAGCAGGCTGCCGTGTATGACCTTGCGGGCCCAGCCGCAACCGCCGAACTTGTGCTTGTAGTGGCGTACATCGGCCTGGATCTGCTTCTTGGCCTTCTTCGTGTCATAGGGCTTGGGGGGGCAGACGAACTTATCCGGCGGAAAAGCTTGATGGTACAAGTCCATCGGTACCAGCTTGCCCTTCTTGTTCTTGGCCTTGGGATGGTCCCCGTGCTTGCAGAACGTGCTGCCGTGACTCGCGATGGCCACGATGTACCGGCGGCGGTAGCGCTTGTGGATATCCGCGACGCTTTGAGGCCGCCCTTCCCACTTGTAGGGCCGGAAGTACTTGGTCTTGTGCTTCAGGAAGCTCCACAGCTGGCGGCCACAGTTCTTGTAGTCATCCCGCAACGACGCGATGTCAATGAACACCGTGAAGCGGAAGTGCAAGCACTGCTTCTCCTTCTTCACGAAGTCGCGCTCCGAAGCGACCATCGGCCGGCCCTGGCCGAAGCCGACGCGGAAGCAATAGAAGTTGTTGCCCGGATACTTCCAGTGCTCTTCGTAGTTGTTGAAACGGACGAAGGGCTCCTGGCCGTCTTTCTTCCGCACCACGCGTTGGTCCTTGACGATCAAGCCGTGGATTCCGGGCTGATCACTGGCCTCCTGCAACAGCTTGTCGGTGTAGAGGTGGTCCTCCTCCGAGTCGTCGCCGTGTTTGATCCGGTATACCTCCACCTCGACCGGAATACCATCACGGACATTCTTGACCTTGATGATCATCTTGGCTTCGCCCTTGTCGGGCTCATCGGGGTCATCGTAGGGGATGACGAAGTCGCGATCCCACTTGCCCTCGACAATGGCGTCCACCTCGACCAGCTCGGCGGCGACCGCAATCCACTCCCCCTTCCGCTCGGTGCGGCCACGCCCCTTGCGCAGTTGCTTGGCGGGCTCGGGGTTGGTCGTGTTCCAGACCTCGACGTAAACGCCGATCTCCGAGAGGTCGGCCGTGATCTTCTTCCCAATCCGTTCTTTGAGCCCCTCGCGGATGGTGCCGTCCCACTGTTCGGCCTCGGTCAGTTCGTGGTCTTCCCCGTGCTCGAGGTAGCTGCCCACAAGCTTCTGCTTATAGATGGTGACCAATTTGTTGTCCGGCCCGGTGGTGACCGCATAGCGAATACGGCCGGAGCGGATGCGGCCGTTGGGATCGTTGATGTCCCATTTGACGGGCAACTTGTCCTCGTACGGATCCCAGCGCTTCAGCGTCCGCAGGTTCAGGACCTTGAACGGCCGGAACTGGACCTCGTTGTCCCGACCGGTCTGCGCGGGCTTCTGTAACGGCTTGGCGGCTCCGTCCTTATCTCCGGGCACGGACAGACCTCCTCAATATACTCTAGTCGATACCACACCAAGTCGAAAGCGATGGGCCGTGCGAATCACCACGGCTCCTCCGCCTCCGAGTCTTCCAACGACTGCTCACCGCCGGCCGGCCCCGACGGCCCTTCGGCGGCCGGCGAATCCTCCTCCCCAGCGGCAGCGGGTGCCCCGGCTTCCTCGTCCTCCGCCGAGGTCTGTGCCGCGGGGGCCCCTTCCGCCGGCGCCTCGTCTTCAGCGCCCTGCCGTGCCGGTTGTTGCGGTCTCTCCTTCTCCTGCTGCTTGACTTCGTCTTCTTCCTCGGGAATGCCGGCAAAGGTTACCTGACCCTGCCCGGGCTGGAGCCCCTCAAATTTGACGCGGCCCTCTTCATCGGTCTGCCCGGACACGGTCTGGCCGTTTTCAAGCGTCACCTGGACATCCTGATTGGCCACCGGCGAGCCATCGAACTCCTTCAAGCGCACGCCGAGCCAGGTTGGTTCCTCCGGCTGCTCATCCTCCTCAGGTTCAAGCGGGCCGACGGCCTCGATGCTGACCGGCTCCACCGTGGCCGGTCCGGCCTGCGTGAGTGCGTTGACTACCTCCTGGCGTACGGCTTCATCCGCCGACGGTGCCGCAGAGCCGGCTCCGCCGCTGCCACCACCGCTGCCCCCGCCCCCGCCGCCGCTGCCGCCGGAGTCGCCGATGTCCACGGTCGGGCAACCCATGGCGATCGGGTCGGCCCCGCCGCAGGCTTCCATGACCTTGTCGTCCTGGCGAGCGGCGGGCAGGTTGTTGATCAGCACGGTGCTGCTGCCTTTGGTGACGAAGCCGGGTCCGTGGGGCGGGATCGGCACCGGGATGGCACAAATGTGCATGTCGGCCACGCCGGCCATCGCGGCTAACGTTGCACTGGCGGCCGCCGCCGCGGCCGCCTTGATGCCTTCCGTATAGGCTATGTTGGCCGCGGGCTGACCACCCGGCACCGGCGAGGCGCTGGTCCAGGCCGTCGTCAGCGTGACATTCGTGGCGTTGAGCGCGGCCACGCCGGCACTGGCGGC
>JAGMDK010000166.1 GCA_023128695.1 Phycisphaerae bacterium | reverse complement strand
GCCTCGCCCTCCCGCTGAGCCGCGGTGCCTGTGGCTCGGCAGGAGCCTCGCCCTCCCGCGGGGCGCGTACAGGTACCCAAGCCGTGGAACTACTGCGGGGAGTAAAGCTGCTAAGGGCCGAAAATAGGAATGTCCCCTTTCCCGCGTTTAGGTGCTTGCGTTTTCTCCCCTTCCTCTGTCTTTTCCTCTTCTTCATCTTCCGACAAATCAAAGTACCCCATCCCGGCCAAACGGTTTAATTCATCTTCGGTGAGATCGGCCTTGAAGCTGCCGGACTCGCCAGGCCGGCGCAGGTCCGCGATGTAGTTGTTAAGCTCGGCGGCGAGACGTTGGGCCAGTTCCGTCTGCCCGATCAAGTTGCTCAACTCGCGCGGGTCCTGGCGGATGTTGTACAACTCGCAACGCCCGTCCGAAGCCCTGATGTACTTGTAATCGCCGTCGTAGAGTGCCCGCAGCGAACGTTGCCACGGCGTCGGGTCCCACCGCGGATAAGCCTGTTGCACACGCCCGAACGACCGGTCGAACGCCGCCGGGTATTCCGCCACCCGGAGCCGCTCGTCGTGCGGGTCCAGGAGACTGACCGCGTCGGTCGGCAGCCCGGCCGGCGGCTCGATTCCCGCCAACTCCAGCAAGGTCGGAAACAAGTCCAGGCTCGTCACCGGCCGCGGGTCACGCCCGGCGGGAATGCGCCGCGGGTAATGAATGACCAGTGGCACGCGCAGCAGCGGCTCGTAAACCGAGTACTGGTGATCCAGCATGTGGTGCTCACCCAACTGCTCGCCGTGGTCGGCGGTCAGGACGACGACCGTGTTTTCCAGGTGCCCGCCCGCCTCCAGCGCGGCCAGCAGGTTATGAAACAGGTCATCGAGCTCGGCCAGCGTCGAATCATACGTGGCCGCCGTGAGTGCGAGATCCACGGCGGAATAGTCGCTCAGCCCGAAGGTGTAGCTCCAGATCCGCGTCCACGACAGGTCGATTTGGTACGAGCGGGCCACCTGCTCCGGGGTCATCATCCGCCGACGGTAGGTCTCGGCTGGGATATATGGCCGATGAGCCTCCATGTAGTTGAGGAAAATGAAGAACGGCCGCTGGGGGTCGCGCTGCCCGAGCCAGGCCAGCGTGCCTTTCCGGTGCAGTTCGCCGCTGGCCTTGATGCCCCAGTCGCTGGCCTGCCCGGCCCGGATCTTGGCGGCCAGCTCGCTGCTGTGATCGTGCGGCGGAATCTTGCCGTGCACGATGCGGAAGGCCTGCTGGAGGTACTTCTTGTCCCAGGGATGCTCCTCGACGTCAAAGCCGCGGGTGAACTTGAACGTGCGCGAGATATTCGGATTCGCCGAGTAGAGGTATGTTTGATACCCCGCGCCCCGGAACAGCTCCGCGATCGTCGGCAACTGCTCGTTCAGCACCCGCCGCTCGAATTTATCGCTCGCCCCATGTTCGCTCGGCATCAATCCGGTGAACCACGAGGCATGCGTCGGCGTGGTCGTCGGGGCGGGGGACGTGCAGTTCTCGTACACTCTGGCATTCCGGGCCCATTCATCCAGCCGCGGGGTCGTCGGCTTTTCGTAGCCGTGGAGACTCAGATGGTCGGCCCGCACGGTGTCCCAGACCACCCAGATTATGTTGGGCCGTTCGCGCTGTGTAGTAGTGGATGTTTTCGGTTTGTCACAGGACAACTGGCTGAAAACCAAGGGCCCGCTCGCGATCGTGATCGTCAGCCATACCAAACGAGCTTGTCCCGCGGGGCACCGCGCGGGCTGAAGCCCACGGCTCTTCTCCTCGATAACATCGTCGTATGACTTATGACACGCGGTACTTGGAAACATACGTGACCTCACTTACTTCGGCGGCGCGGAACTTCAGCCGCCGTGCCGCTCGATGATGGCGTCGACGAACCCGCGCGGGTAGCGGATCATCCGCACGATCGCGGCCCGTTTGTTCTCTCCCACCAAGTGGGGACAGATGAACTCCCAGACTACCTCGCCGTCCGGGGTGACTTCAAACGCCCGGCCCTCGTCCGACTCGGCGATCAGCGTGTGGCCGTTGGGCAGGCGCTGCGCGGAGCCTTTGCTCTTGGTGTAAAAGTCGCTCGGCGTCTGGGCTTTATACTGCCAGACGATTTTCTCGGTTAGCGGATCGAGTTCGACGACCCGGGAATAGTCGCGGCCGAGGCCGTTGTCGAACACCAGGATGCGTCCGTCGTCCAGCACCTGGGCGTCATGCGGGCCGAGTAGCTCGCCCTCTCCCCAGGCCCAGAGGATCTCATTTCGCTCCCAGTTGAAGACCGCGATGCGATCCTGATGCCGGAAGCAGACCAGGATGTTGCCCGCGTTATAGATCGGGTGCCGGCCGAACAGGTGCCGGCGGCGCATCCATTCGATCGAGTTGGAATGGAAGACATCCAGCCACGCGGGCCCGCCGAGGCTGGTGGGCGGTCGCGGCCGCAGGGGGAAGACTTCCCGGCTACGGGAGACCGCCGCCAACATGGATTTCGATTCGATCAGCGTCCCGTCCTGTTCGAGCAGCGTCAACTGGTCATCGCGGACCTTGACCGTGGGGTGCAGGGTTGGCACGAGCGTTCGATTGAAGGTCAGCAGCAGCAGCTTGCCGTCGGGCGTAAGCTCGATGTCGTGATGGGCGCGGTACTTCTTCTGCCACAGCAGTTCGCCGGCCCAGTTGAAACGCAGCACGTACCGGGCCTCGTCGTGGATGCGATGTGCCGGACCGCCGTCCTGCCACTCGTAGGGCTCCGCCCCGACGACCAGCAGGTCCCCGTTTGGCAGCAGCTCGGCCCGTTCCCACCGTGGGCTGGGCGTATATTTCCAGGAGTTGACGACCTTACCCTCCGCGTCGATCAACTCGGCCAGGCTGAGCATCTGGACGCTGTAGAGGTTGTAGCCGGGGCAGGAGAGTTCCTGGTCAAATATTACCACTCCGTCGGCTTCGTCCTCCTCCACGTCGACGCTATCGACGTAGGGCAGTCCTTCCAGGCGGTCGCGTTGGGCCGCGGCGGCCTGCTCGTCCTTGTTGGCAGCCTGCCCCGTCGCAGTCGACTTGTCGCAGCCGCCGAGAGCGAGGCATAACGCCGCCCCGATCAGAGCACTTAACAAGATCCCTCTTGAAGAGCCGGGGAGTTTTGTTCTCGTATTCAGTTCGGTCACCTGTCCATAATCCAAAGATTAACCGATTATGGTGCCAATCGCACAGTATTGTGCGACAGTCCGTGTGCGAAAGACCGCGCGGGCTTCAGGCCCGCGGCTCTTCGGCGGGTGGCCCATCGCTTTAGCGTTGACGGAGCACTAGGCTCTGTCGCAAAAGTAATGTAGCGTCCGGGCTCCGTCCCGGACGTAGTCGTAGGTGAGCGTTTTTCCGCATCCTACGTCCGGGACGGAGCCCGGACGCTACATTTGGGACAGAGCCTAGTTGGAAATCTCTCCGCGGGGACGGTGGAGAAGGCTTGCTATTCCGCCCAGACGCGCTATCTTTTAGATACTTCTGAAAGAATTATGGAATCCGCGATGGGCGCCGCGCTGGACGAATCCAAAGCTCTCCTTGTTCGACGGTGGGGGGAGATGGGCGGGTATTGGGGAATCAGCCGAACCATGGCCGAGATTCACGCCTTGCTGTTCGTCTCCGGCCGGCCGTTGTGCATGGACGACATCATGGCGCAACTGCACGTCTCGCGGGGGAACACCAGCATGAATCTCCGCGGGCTCGTCGATTGGGGACTGGTACAGCGGGTGCACAAGCTCGGCGATCGCAAGGAATACTTCCAGATCGACACCGACGTGTGGCACATGTTCGGGACGATCATGCGGGAACGCCGCCGCCGCGAGGTGGAGCCGATCGTCGCCACAATCGGACGGTGCCGCGAGATGGTGGCGGACGTGGACGGCGTCGCTGAGGACGAAAAGCGCGAGTTGCGTGAGTTCCGTCGCCGGCTCGATGAATTGCGGAACTTTCTGACCACGATGGGGGCCCTGTTCGAGTTGGTGCTGAAGTTCGGCAGCGAGGGGATCGCACAGTTTTCCAGCCTGCTGACCGGGACCGGCGCTGTGACTAGGCGGGAAACGACAGAACAACGGACGAGCAGGAACGCGACGAAGCGCTCCGAACGTCCCGCGCGCAAAAAATCAACCAAGTCCAAGAGAAATCCACGCCAATGACCGATCCCGAATTGGCTCAGGCACTACGTGCGGCGGCGTTGCTCGAAGGAGATTTCACGCTCCGCAGCGGGCGGAAGAGTAAATATTACCTCGACAAGTATCTGTTCGAGACGCAGCCGGAACTGTTGCGGGAGTTGGGGCGGCGGTTTGCAAAGTACGTGACCGCGGACGTGGACCGGATCGCCGGGGCCGAGTTGGGCGGGATCGCCCTGGCGGCAGCCACGTCACTCGAGACGGGCAGGCCGTTCGTCATCGTGCGGAACTCAAAAAAGGCGGGGTACGGGACCGGGAAGCTCATCGAGGGCAAGCTGGAGCAGGGCGAACGCGTGCTGCTGGTTGAAGACGTCGCCACCTCCGGCGGTCAAGCGATTGAGGCGTGCCGGACGCTGAAGAAAGCCGGGGCAACGGTTGTGGGCGTGGTGGTCACGATTGACCGTCAAGAAGGTGGGCGGGAGGCTGTGGAAGGCGCCGGATTGCGGTTTGAGGCGCTGTTTACGACGAGTGACCTGGGGGTACGAATTCCGCGGTAGCTGGCCACCCTGTCGTGATGTGGCACGAAAAGGGTGGGGCACCCTGCTTGCTTGTGCTTCGTATTCCCGGATAATCGCTTCATTCGCTACGAGACAACGCGCCCCGTGGAAATAAGAAAGGTACCTTCATGGCCGATGCATCGCCTGCCGCTGAGTTTCCCCGTGAGTATGTCGCCGTGGACGCCGACTTCGGCACGTGGGAGACCGCCGAGCCGTATTTCAAGGAGTTGAGCGAGCGCTCGATCGAGACGGTCGAGGAGCTGGAGAAGTGGCTGATCGATGACAGTGAGCTCGAGGCGTGTTTCGATGAGGAGGGGATGCGGCGCTATACGGCGATGACCTGCCAGACCAACGACGAACAGCGGCAACAACGATACCTGCACTTCATCGAGAACGTGCAGCCGCACGCCGAGCCGTGGCACGACATATTGCGGCGGAAGTTCGTTGCGGCGGCGGAGAAGCTGGACCTGCCGAAGAAGCGGTATGAAGTTTTTGAGCGCAGCATGCGGAACGCGATCGAGTTGTACCGGGAAGAAAACATCCCTCTGCTGGTCGAGAATCAGAAGCTGAGCACCGAGTACCAGACGGTTATCGCCGCCATGACTTGCGAGTACGACGGGCAGGAACAGACGCTCCAGCAGTTGGCCCGCTATCTAGAAGAGCCGGACCGCAAGGTGCGCGCGGAGACCTGGCGGCTGGGATCGGACCGGTTTTTGCAGGACGCCGAGCGGCTCGACAAGTTGTATGAGCAGATGGTCGCGCTGCGGCACCAGATCGCGCTCAACGCCGGCTGTCAGGATTACCGCGAGTACGCGTTCAAGGGGATGGAGCGGTTTGACTATACGCCGGAGGATTGCTTGGCGTTCCACGAGGCGATCGAGCAGGTCTGCGTGCCGGCGACGATGAAGCTGGCCGAGGAGCGGAAACAGAAGCTGGGGGTGGCAACGTTGCGGCCCTGGGACATGGCGGTTGATCCGGAGGGGCGGCCGCCGTTGCGGCCGTTTCAGACGGATGAAGAGCTGGCCCGCGGGTGCGGCAAGATATTTCACCAGGTTGAGCCGGAGTTGGGTCAGGTGTTCGACATCTTGCGGGAGCGGGGCTCGCTGGACCTGGGCAGCCGGAAGGGTAAGGCGCCGGGCGGATACCAGACGGCCTTCGCCGAGCGGCGGCTGCCGTTCATCTTCATGAACGCGGTCGGCACCGAGAGCGACGTGCGGACGCTGCTGCACGAGGGGGGGCACGCTTTTCATACCTGGGCGTGCCGGCAAGAGCCGTTCATCGCGTACCGCGGCGCCCCGCTCGAATTCGCCGAGGTCGCGTCGATGAGTATGGAATGCCTGGCGCTGCCGCATACCAACGAGTTCTTCGGCGAGGAAACGAAGCGGGCGACACGCCGCTTCTTCGAGAAGATCGTGACGTTTTTCCCGTTCATGGCGTGTGTCGACGCGTTTCAACACTACGTCTACACGCACGTGGACGCGGGGATCGAGGCGTGGAAGGACTACTGGCAGTCGCTGACCAGGCGGTTCGCGCCGGAACTGGACCTGTCCGGGCTCGAACGGCAAAACCGTCAGAGTTGGCAGAAGAAGCTGCACATCTACGAGGTGCCGTTTTACTACGTGGAGTACGGCATCGCGCAGCTCGGGGCGTTGCAGATCTGGAAGAACTCGCGGGAGGATTACTCACAGGCCGTGGCTCAATATCGCAACGGCCTGTCGCTCGGCGGTTCTCGGCCATTGCCGGAGCTATTCGAGGCCGCCGGCTGCAAGTTCGACTTCACGGAACAAACGCTGCGACCACTGATTGAGGCGGTCGGGAGGGTGATAAGGTGATAAAGTGATAAGGTGATAAGGTGATTAGTAGGTTGGCCTCTTTGGGACTAGAGTTCTGTCAACGCTGATTTGAGGGAACATCGTTGATTGGGTGGCCTATCGCTTTATCACCTTTTCACCTTATCACCACGTTCCCCTGCCTTGGACCGGAAGCGATAATACGGGTAGCCGAGTGCGGGATCCGTCCGGCGGCAGGATGATGTCATGCTCAAGCAGCACAGCCAATTGATGATTATCGCGCTCGTCGTCGCCGATGCGCTGGCGGTCAGTGTCGGTTGGCTGCTGAGCTACTGGCTCCGCTTCGAGTATCTGCCGGTCGATCCGGCCAAGGGCATCCCCGAACTGGGCGACAAGTTCTTACCGATCCTGCCGCTGGTGGTCGTGACGCACCTCATCATCTTCTATCGCGTACGGCTATACCGGCCACGCCGCGGCGAGCGCCTGTTTCGTGAGACGCGGGACATCATCAAGGCCTTTATCGTGGCGGTCGTGGTGGTTGTGCTGATCGACTACGCCCTGCCGCACACGAATAAGATTTCACGCCGCTTTATCGCCACTTACGCCGTCGTGGGAACGAGCTGTTTCGCGCTGTTTCGCTTCGGCGTGCGAGTGACCCTGCGTCAGTTTCGGCGGCGCGGGTTGAATCGGCGTCAGGCCGCGATCATCGGCAGCGGGCGGACCGCGCAACGCCTGTTGCAGGCCCTGCGCCGCAACCAGTGGACCGGGATCGACGTGGCGTACTTCGTCGACGACCACGACCGCACGGGCGATATCTATGGCGTGCCCATCCGTGGGCCGCTCGCCGAGCTACGCCGGATCGTCGAGGAACACCCGGTTGATGCCGTCTTCATCGCCTTGCCGGCCTACCAGACCGAGGGCACGCCGGAGGTGCTCGAGGCCTTGCGGATGTCGATGGCCGACGTGCGGATGGTGCCGGACATTAATCCGACGTACGCCATGCGGCCGGACGTTACCAAGCTCGACGGCGTGCCGATCCTGTCGCTGCGGCAGACGCCGTTGTATGGGTGGAACGCGATCCTCAAGCGGGCGTTTGACCTAGTGGTGGGCGGCATCTGCCTGCTCGTGGCGGCGATCCCGCTGGCGGTCATCGCAGTGCTGATCAAGCTCTCCAGCCCGGGGCCGGTGTTCTTTCGCCAGCGTCGCATGGGCCTGGACGGCCGCGAATTCAACCTGATCAAGTTTCGCACGATGCGGGTGGACGCTGAAGCGGACGGCCCCGGCTGGTCGACGCCGAACGACCCGCGGCGGACGCGGATCGGAGCATTCCTGCGGCGGACAAGCCTGGACGAGTTGCCGAATTTGTTCAACGTGTTGGCGGGGGAGATGTCGCTGGTGGGCCCGCGGCCGGAGCGGCCGGAGTTCATCGCGGAGTTCAAGCACGAGATTCCGAACTACATGCTGCGGCACAAGATGAAGGCGGGCATGACGGGGTACGCCCAGGTGAGGGGTCTGCGCGGCGACACGTCGATCAAGAAGCGCATCCAGCACGACGTGCACTACATCCGGCACTGGAGTCTGGGGCTCGACATCCGCATCATGGCCCAAACCCTGACAGGCGTCTGGTTCAGCAAACACGAAACCTAACAGTCCGCCGCAAAAATCGGCTTCAGCCGGAAAATGTAGCGTGTGAATCTTGGCGAGCGGTCGAGGGTTGCAATATGATGCGGCAAGAACTGGAGTCCGTAGATAAATAAGATTGATAAATAGGGACGGATAAATAGGGACAGTCGGAAAGCGCCGGGATAAACCGGCATGGAGTAGCGGATGCTTGGGTGCCCCGTCCCTTCCAGGGGCGGGGGACGGAATCGATCCGCGCGACGGCCCTGGCATTCAAGTCCGTCCCCCACCCTCAGAGAGGGTGGGGCACCCGCCGGTTGAGTTGAGCTTCCTGTCGGTCAACATGCGCACGCCGTACGTGGTAGACTACCCTGGCGAAGACGGCGGCAAGACCGCCCACTACGTGCTAAGATGGGTCGCCACGACCAGCGAAAAGTGACCGTGAAGCGAAACGGCGAGCGCGGCGATAGGAGCGTAGAACCGGGGCATCAACTGACTGGCAGTTCGCTGGTGCCGCTCTAGAACAATCAGCATACTGGAGACTGACTATGTGCGACGAAGGAACGATGAAGAGACTCGGTGCCATTCTGCGTGACGCGTGCAACTCGTTCACATCCGCGTTGGACTGTTTCTGGCCAATGAAAGCGAATGGGAATCACGATGTAACTGAGCAGAATCTGATAACCCATTTAGCCATTGCGTTCGCGCGTGACGAATTCCATCCATATGCTGAGGTGCCCAGCATTCGGGTTGATAAGCCAGACGAACGCGTGGATCTGCTGGCGATTGATTTGGACTCGCATATCGCAGTGGCCGTTGAGGTAAAACGTGGCACAAATAGACTGTCCGAGAGCGCCAAAGAATTGTTGGCCGACTGGAACAAATTGAAGGGCGTGCGTTTTGCGATGGATTACAACCCCAAGTTTCCCAAGGAACTGACCTGTTGTAGAATGATTGCTGCGACGAATTGGTTCCCGAAGGTCCAGCGGTGGTGGCGAAACCCTGGTACTGAGCCGGCACCGACGGACGGTACGGGTTGGTCCGACCTTCGCAACGAGTTGAGTAAATCTGATCGTTGCTGGGTCTTGCCGATTGACATCAAACCCGACTGGCAGAAGGACGGCTACAAGATGCACGTTTTGGCAGCAGCGCGCACTTTTAGGTCAAGTCCAGGGTGGTTTGGAGCCGTGTAGCATCGTAGGTCGTGATAAATAGATAAATAGGGACAATCACGAATGGCACTGCCGCTTGTTT
>JAGMDK010000165.1 GCA_023128695.1 Phycisphaerae bacterium | reverse complement strand
ACCCACTATGTTGACGCTCACCCACAGCCTGCCCCCCTGCCGAGCGACCCACTTGTCATTCTGACCGAGAAGGTCACACTTCGACCGTCTCCGTCTCCGCCTCTGCCTCTGCCTCCGCGCCGTCGAGGATTTTTGAGTATTGTGTGACAACGCCGTGGAACGTTTCGAGCGATTCAAGGATGAGGCCGTGCTGTCGCTTCTCAACCCGTCACCAGCACCAGCAATCCGTTTTGCGCGTGCATCCGGTTCTCGGCCTGGTCGAAGATCGCCGAGTTCGGCCGGCGCGACGTGGCGTAATCTATTTCCTCACCGTAGTGAGCCGGCAGACAGTGCAGGATGATCGCGTCGGACTTGGCGCGGCTCATCAGCTCCGCATTGATCTGATAGCTCTTGAACTTCGCTTTACGGGCCCCCGCCTCCTCCTCCTGCCCCATCGAGGCCCACACATCGGTGTACAGCACGTCGGCCTCCCAGGCACCTTCGGCCGGGTCGTTCAGCACGCGGATCGTCGCGCCGGTCTCGCGGCCCATCTGCTGCGACTCCTCAAGCACGTTCGCCTGCGGCTCAAACCCCGGCGGCGTCGTGATCGTCATGTTCAGGCCCACGCGGGCAGCGCCGTACATCAGCGAATGCGCGACGTTGTTGCCGTCGCCGAGGTACATCGCGTTAAGCCCCTTGAGGGTCCCCTTTCGCTCCTTGATGGTCAGCAGATCGGCCAGAATCTGGCACGGATGCTCGAAATCGCTCAGGCCGTTGATAACCGGGCAGGTGGCGTACTTGGCGAGGTCTGCGACGATCTCGTGCCCGAAGACGCGGGCCATGATCACGTCCACGTAGCGGGACAGCACGAGCGCGATGTCTTCCGTGGTTTCGCGCCGGCCGAGCTTGATGTCGGATGGGGCGAGGTAGATCGCATGGCCGCCGAGGCGGGTCATCCCGGCCTCGAACGAGACTCGGGTGCGTAACGAGGGTTTTTGAAAGATCATGCCGAGAGTCATACCGGCCAGCGGTGCGGCGGCGAAGACCTGCGCGCGGTCGGCCTTCAACTCCGCCGCTTTATCGAGAATGGCGAGAATCTCCTCACCGGACAGGTCTCTCATTGAAACCAGACTTCGCCCGTACAACTCAACCGACATGTTTACTCTCTCCACACGAACCGGCAGACCGCCGATAGATTCTCTCGATCTGTAGTCCTATTAGTCTAGCAAGAGGAGATCGTTCGGCAAGTATGGATGACAAAGAAATTTAGCGCGGGTGCATGACAGTTTTAGCGGGGTGGAATTTGTGGTTGAATCGCCAGTGTGACCCGTTGCGGCTGATGGGCACGCCATGCAGGACTTCGGATGACAGCCCTGGAAGGGCGGAAGTTGTTAGCCGGGGGCGTCAGCCCCCGGGAGTGGTGGTACCGGGACGCGAGCCCCAGCGGGGCGAAAGAAAATGCCGGTTGTCCGACCCGCTTCTGTCGCCCCGCTGGGGCTGGTGCTCCAGGGCCTTCTGGTCCGGGGGCTGACGCCCCCGGCTAACGACTGTCGCCCGAAGCACAAACGGGGCCCCGAGGAACACAAGGGGGACATTTCCAGCCGCCCGCTGTACGATGAATCCAGCGACTGGTTCCCCACCGCCGTTGGAACGAGGTGGCGGCATGATCAATATCAACGGGCTCGCAGTCGAGCCGATCATCGGACTCGAAATCCACGTGCAGCTCGCGACGCGGACCAAGATGTGGTGCGGCTGCAAGCGGGCGTTCGGGGCCGAGCCCAACTCCCGCGTCTGCCCGGTTTGTCTGGGCCTGCCCGGAGCGCTGCCGGTCATGAACCGCCGGGCGGTTGAACTCGCGGTCCGTACCGCTCTGGCCCTCAACTGCCGGACCGCCGGGTTCACCACGTGGGACCGGAAAAGCTACTACTACCCCGACCTGCCGAAGAATTATCAAATATCGCAGTACGACCGGCCGCTGTCTTACGGCGGCGTGTTCGAGTTCCCGTTCGCGAACAGGATCTCACGGGTCCGCATCATTCGGGCTCACCTCGAAGAGGATGCCGGCAAGAACGTGCACGATTTCCCCGGCTGTTCGGCCGTCGATCTCAACCGGGCCGGCACGCCGCTGCTGGAGATCGTCAGCGAGCCCGAACTGCACTCGGCGGACCAGACCCGTGAGTTTGCCGTCCAGTTGCACCGGCTCGTACGCTACCTGGGCGTGTCCGAAGCCAACATGCAGGAAGGGCAGATGCGCTTCGAGCCGAACATCAACCTCCGGATCCTGAAAGACGGCGAGATTTACACGACGCCGATCGTCGAGGTGAAGAACCTGAACTCGTTCCGCGCGCTCCACGGGGCCGTGGCCTGCGAGATCACGCGGCAGGTCGAGGGATGGCAGGAGACCGGCGTCGTCGCGACGACGGGCAACAAGTCCAACCGCGGCTGGGACGACGAGCGGGAGGCGACGGTCGCCCAGCGTGAGAAGGAGGAAGCCCACGACTACCGCTACTTCCCCGACCCGGACCTCGTCCCGCTGGAGCTCGATGAGGCCTGGGTCGCGGAGCTCAAGGAGCACATGCCGGAGCTGCCGATCCCGCGCACCGAGCGGTTCATCAGCGAGTACAAGGTGCCGGCCAGTGACGCCCCGGCCCTTGTCGACGACCGCGCCACGGCCGACCTGCTCGACCAGGCCGCGGAATTCGGCGGCGACAAGAGCACGCTCGCGAAGCATTTCCTGAGCTTCTGGGCTCGGCACGCGAACGAGCGCGGCACTCCGATCGCCGATCTGGGCATATCGTCTAAACACTTGGCGGAGCTGGCCCGGCTCCAGTGCGAAGGCACGATCAACGCCACCGCCACCGCCCAGGTCGCCGATCAGATGATCGCTCGGGTGGCCCATCGCTTTAGCGGTGGGGGACACGAATCATCTTCCGAAAGTGAGCACCCCGCGGAAGCCAAACTCTCCCCCCGCGCGATCGCCGAGCAACTCGGCGTCCTCCAGAGCCGCGACGAGGATCAAATCGCGACGTGGGTGGAGCAGGCCCTCGCCAGCAATCAGAAAGCGGTCCAGGATGCCATTTCCAACCAGAAGAAGCTCAAGGCCGCCCGCGGCTTCCTGACCGGCCAGGTAATGACAATCTCCGGCGGCCAAGCCGATCCAAAGATGGTCGGAGCGCTGATCGAGGAAAAGCTGGCCGAGATTGGGCAGAGCAAAGTGTAGCTCATGGCGCCGACACGCTAAAGAAGAACCGGGCCCGGGAGTTGTCCCGTAGCCCGATATTCGTTGCAACAGCCGCGCCTCTTCCACAAACTTAAGCAGTCTGTTAGTCGCTCCGGGCCGGCGCTGCCTTGAGCGCAGCCGAAGGGTGAGCAGTGCTCCTACGTGGCTTACCGCGGCCCGCTCGCATCGAGCTCGGCGGCGAACAGGGTGAAATCCTCCAAGTCAATCGCATCATCGCCATTCAGGTCTCCCGGCCGGCAAGGCGGCGAGACCGGGGTGGTCCCAAAACATCGCTGGAAGGCGACGAAGTCGGCCAGGTCCACGTCGCCGTCGGGCTCGAAGTCGCCGTCCCCGGCGGGCGGGTTGCACTCGAACGCGACCAGGCGGATGTCGTCGATATTCCAGCCACAATATTGCTGAGCCCATTCGTGTGTCGGGCCCATGGTCCAGGCCAGGTATACGGTTGGCTGATCATCCGCGACCGCCGAGATGTCCAGATCGATCTCGGTCCACCGGAAATCGACAACCTCGCCGGTGTTCTCCCAGATCATCGACCAGTTGCTGGCGTCGTTGCTGGCCCACACGTAGGCACGGGCGCACCAGTCCGGGTCTCCAATTCCCAACCAGCGCCAGAACCTCAAGTGCACGCCGCCGCGGCCCGTGCAGTCGATCGGGTTGCTGACAAGGTGCTTTGCCGGAAGATCTCGCTCGTAGTCACCGTCGAGATTGTACCCGTACACGTTGTCGCCGGTGTAACCGCTGGTCGGATCGGGGGCGCCGTAGTCGCCGCCGCCGCCGGTCGGCTGACCGAAGGCCCATAGCGGCTCCGCGTACCAGCCGGGGTCCGTATCGAGGTTCTCCGTGTAGAACGTCACCCATTCGCCCACAGGCGCGGTGAACGTCTCGGCGGGCGCGGCAGTGGGCTGATAAACGATGCCGCTCTCGGTGCCTTCGGCGCTGAAGTAGAACTCGGGCGTGTCGCCGCAACTGACGACTGGCAACGTGGCCTGGTGAAGCTCGCCCCCCAGCGGCACGAGCGCTGAGGTTTGGAACGCTCCGCCGTCGTACCGATAATGGAGCGTGCCCGAGCCGGGGACATAGCTCTCCTCCCCCTCGTCGATCTGGACCGTGATGTCAACGGCCTCGCCCGGGCTCAGCAACTCGGGCACACCGTCGGGGAAGGCCATGGTCATGTACCAGTTGCCCATTCCGAGGTCTGGATTACCCCACAGCGCGCCCCACTCGAATATTTCGTACTTGGTGTAGGCCCAAAGGCCGTGGTCGTACATGTGCCTCAGGGCCGCTTGATGAGCCTGTCCTTGTGTGATATCTCCTGGGGTCACAAACGTGGTGAAGAAATAGTCGAATGACGAGCTGCAACCATCATACGGATCGTCCCAATTGTAGCGTCCATAGGCAACCTCGGTAGCGCCGAGAAAGCCAACCGCGCCGCTTTTCATCATCTCCTGACCGATACTCTCATAACCGTCGGTGTCAGAATTGCTACAAGCGTTCGCAAAGACAATCGCCGGGTAATCGTCGTTCAGCCAAGGGCAGTCATTCGCTTCGATGAATGCAGGGCCTGCGAAGCCGGGCGAACTCAGGCCGTATATGTGAGCCGAGGTCGACGTGCCATGGCCTCCCCAGTTGACGAATGCGTACTTGCCGGGTCGCCAGACTGACCTGACGTTGCTGTGTAGGAGCGCGTAATCACAATCATAGGAAGACCAGTAATCCTCGTTCTTCTCATACAGCCTCGTCACCGTCCAGTCGGACATCCACGGCTGGTCGGCCTTGAGCTCCATGAGAACGGCACTGTCCGTGGTCTCCCAGAAGTAGGCCCCCAGAAGGAGGATGTTCTGCTTGAATGACAGGTCAGTGCTCTGTTCGTAGGCCGCCGACTTCTGGCAGATGCTCCGCACCGTGCTCCAATCGGTCCAGGGGATGCGCCCGACGTTCACTTCCGCGTAGAAATCGATCGGATCCTCGTATTCGCCCCATTGATGATCGCCGTCGGCATCCCAGGACTCATCATCGGGCAGGGACAACTCGGCATAATAGTAATCCGTCTCCGGCTGGCCATACCCGGTGTCCTGGGCCGTGCGGCGCATGGGCACATCCTCGGGATCGCCGACCAGGAGCACGTCCTCAATGCCCCACTGCTCCGACGGATACTTGTCTCGCAGGAAGTTCCGCATCTTCTCTGCCAGGTCGTAGCCGTCGTAGTTGGCATCGATCCAGGTCGTCGTCACTACCTCGACAGTCCGGCCCTTGTAAGTTTCCCAATCCACCAGTGGACTGACGGCGTAGGTCAGCGACTCGAGTGTGATGATCACGAAGTCGTGCAGGCCCCTGGCCCTCGACTTGGCGCCCGCATACCAGTTTCGCGCCTCGTCGTAGTTCAAGACAATCTCGCGCGCGATCCGCTCGGTTCTCACCGTCCCGCCCATGATTGGGGCAGCCGGTTGCGCCGGAAGCCGATAGCTTACGTGCACGGTCACCTGCGGGTAGTAGGTCAACCGGCCGGATAGAGGGCGATATGCGAACGGCGTAACCCGGACGTCCACCAAGTTGTATTCTCTGTAACCGGCCGTACGAACGAATTCCACGGGGTTTTCTGGATAAGCGGCGTCGTTTCCATAAACGGACTTGTAGCTCTGGTCATACGCGCGTTTGCGCTCCGCGTAGATGAGCGGGTTTTCCTCTCCGATCACTCTGGGCAGCGGCGCGGGAGGCACTTTATACACGCCGGGAAGGACGGCGCCGTCACCCGCGTCATACGTGACGCCGGCCAACTCGGCTCCAGGAGGAATGGCAACCGCGAAGATCCTTGAAGGCAGGTTCGGCTTTCCCGGCACGAGCAGCCGGCCAAAACCCTCGACAGAGACCTCATGTCCCTCGGCCGTCTTTGCGATTTCATGCCTTCCCACGGGTATGGTCACACTGATTGTGTGCTGGTTGGCTGCTGCGAACGTGTTGGCTGGCGCCAGCAGCACTATCGCCAGAGCAACCGCGACGACGACAGATAACCGATGTCCTAATCCGAACGCGCTCGAGGGCATCGTGATCCTCCTTTGTATATCTGTCGTAAGCATTCAGCGGTCAGCAATCAGCGATCAGCCGAAAGTCGAGCAGATAGCGACCGAATGTCAGAAATAACGTGT
>JAGMDK010000164.1 GCA_023128695.1 Phycisphaerae bacterium | reverse complement strand
TTGTTGCATACGGCTGAACTCTTACTATCTGTCTAAGCAGGGCGGTCAAGCACCAGCCCTTACTCGGAGCTGGTGAAGTCTCTTTGGAACCCGGCAAAGTCGGCCAAGTCCACATCCTCATCCCTGTCCAGATCGGCTGGTTCACAATCGGGTTCGACCGGAACGTCCGGGCCGCTCATGCATCCGGCGAAGATGTTGAAATCGTCCAGGTCGACGTCACCGTCACCGTCGAGGTCGCCGGCGGGTGCGCATGGTCGACCGGTATTGGCCAAATCCGCCCCGTACTTGGGCCAGCAAGACCAGGCCGTATGGGTGCTTGAAACGCTTAAGGCATAGAGGTTGCCGTCGTAAGAACCCCAGTAGAGCACCCCGTCTCTGATCGAGGGGCCGCTCCGGTTCCAGTAAGTCGAGGGCTGAAACGGCCATTGCGACTGCCCGTCGGCATCAAGGGCGTGGAGCGTCCCGCCCATGTCAGCCACATAGACCATCCCGTCGTCACCGACGGCGGGCGGCGCTTCCACCCAGTAACCGACCTCACGCCGCCACCGTTGTGTCCCGTCCGGGTTGACCGCGTGCACGGCGAGATCCGTCGCCCCGAGATAGATCGTGCCGTCCTCGGCAAGCACCGGGGCGGTATGACGCACGAAATACCCGATCGGGTAGCTCCATCGCTCACTCCCGTCGGCGTTGACCGCGATCAGGGCTCGCGCCGGGTTGAGCGTTCCCACGTAGATCACATCCTCCTGGCCGCTGGTGTCGACGGCCGGGGACGACACGATCCAAGCCCCGGCGGGATGAGTCCACTTGAGCGTTCCATCCGGGTTCAGCGCGACCAGACCCATGTCGACGTTCATGGTGCCGAAGTACACGGTCCCGTCCCGCCCGAGAGCGGGGGCAGAGAAGTTCCAGTGCCCGGTTACGAATTCCCATTTGAAGCTCCCATCGGGGTTCAAGGCAAGCAGTCGCGAAGGCTCCGGCTGACCGGCATAACTCGCGGTAGCAACATAGATCGTCCCGTCAGCCGCGAGGGCCGGCGAGGTGTAATCGACGCTCGAGCCGGTGTCATAGACCCATTTCTGGGAGCCGTCGGGGTTGACGGCGTAGAAGTTGGTGTCGCCGGCTATGATGACGCCCCAACCGGGTATCGGGTTCGGGGGGTTCTCAGCCCCACCGCCGATATAGATGGTTCCATCCTCGTCGATGGCCGGGCTGCACGAGACCCAGCCGCTTGTTGGAAAGGTCCATTCCCCCGTACCGTTCGGATTAACTGCGTGCAGGGCGTGGTATGACCCAATGTAGATCATGCCGTCCTCGGCGACGGCCGGGGTGCCATAAATCGCACCGCCGCTGTCATAGCTCCACAACAATTCCTGCCCTACGGCTCCGCCTGCCGTCTGCAAGAGCGCGACTGCCAGCGCGCCTGCGAGAAGCCTCACGTTTCGCATGGGTTCTAACCTCCTCGTTCTTGACCGGCATCATAGCGGGCCGGTGAAACCCTGTTGGAACACGGCAAAGTCGGCCAGGTCCACGTGGTCATCGGCGTGCAGATCGGCCGGCTCGCAACCTGGAGTGGTCGGAATAACCGGACCGGTCATGCAGTCGGCGAAGATGTTGAAGTCGTCCAGGTCGACATCGCCGTCGCCGTTGAGGTCGCCGGGCAGGGGCGCAGGCAAGGTTAGGTCGGTGACCATCCCGAGGTCGGTGGCAACGTCCTCCTGGTTCGAGCCGTCCAAGTTCATCCGCATGATCTTGCCGACGTAAGGCGGGTAGGAGACATCCTGGCCCCAGTAGACCTTGCCGGCGAAGCGGTTGACGGCCACGCCGCGCAGGCCGCCGCCGGTGTTCACCAGTGTCTGCAGGCCCGAGCCGTCGGTGTTAACCTTGCGGAGGTACCCGTCCGAAAAAGAGGGGTTGAAGATGTCCGCGAAGTAGAGCGTTTCCTGTGCGTTGGCTGGTGCCGCTGCCAGCAACACGGCCGCTGACAACAGCGTGTTAACCAAGGCGCCTTTCAGATTGTGCACCCTCCACTCAGTCTCATGCGATCTCATGGTTTTCTTTCCTCTTGTTGGAACCTAACTTTCCGCGCCGCGAGCCGAATTCACGCAAAGCTTGCACGTGTCACTTCGCCAATCAACTCCGCTGGCGACATGCACAGCCATTCTCGGCACCAGTATATCTTACCGGTAACCCCAGCGCCTCCGATAGCGCTCCAGAAGACGCAGCAGGGCGTTGACTCGCAGAGGCAGTTCGGATCATCGACCCGCCCGCGCCACGCTCAGCGCGCCGCGGTCTCCGCCGTGTTCCCGCTTCACGATACCGTGAAGACCTGCTGGAAGACGGCGAAGTCGTCCAGGTCTACGTCACCGTCGGGCAGGCAGTCCAGCACGGGGCAACCCGGTATAATCAGGTCGCCGTCGGGGCCGAAGTCGAACACCTCGCAGCCCGGGGCGACCGGGATGCCCGGTCCAGTCATGCACGGAGCAAGCTGTGCGAAGTCGTCCAGGTCCACATCGCCGTCTTCGTCCCAGTCGCCGGGCAAGCCCACGCTGGGACACGTGACATTACGGATCCTGGGAACCCCGTTATTGGCGTCAGCCCTGATGGCAAGAACGTCGCCGCTGCCGCAGTTCGTTTTTCCTGACCCGCCGGGCGGGGAGTTGCCGCCGCCCCGCGCCCACTCGACGAGCGTCCAGCTTTCGTTGCCCCAATAGTCCCCGCAGACGTCGCCCCAGTGGTCGAGCCATCTGGATTCGAGCCATAGCCCCGTGCCGCCGGGCAGGTCTTCGACCGTACCCATGACCGCCAGCTCCTCGCCCGATGGCAGTGTGAGCGTGCCACTGGTGATGTAGAAGTCGAGGTTCGGGTTGCCTTGCGGTTCGCCCTCGTGGTATAGCCAGGCCTGGCCGTCGAAGTGCAGCCCGTCGGCCCCTTCGGCCAGGATCGTCCGGGGCTTGGGAATATCGGTCCATTCCTGAATCGTGTAGTCGATCCAGATGCTGCCGGAATGCCACATCGCCGGGCCGTGGTTGCCTTCCATAAGCATGAAGATGTACCCGTAGTCGCAGGGCGACGGGTTCCATCCGAGATAGTGCATTGGTCCTTCTTCAGCCCGGATCAGACCGGGTCGGCCCTCCTCGTCGAGCCATAGAAAGAGCGCCCAGTTGCGGTAGTTGAAGGAATACGGCCCGCCGCCGCCCATCGGACCGGTGAAGAAGAACCCGCTTGCGAAGTAGAGCGTGCCATCTCTATCAGATGGCACCGGCAACGCCGCCCCATAGAACCGCGTGTTGCCCCAGAAGTTGACATCCCAGCCCTGCATCGGATTGACCAGCAGCGGCACGGGCGATCCGGCGCGCGCGGGCCCCGAGCCACCTGCCGCGGCGAGATTACCGCTTGGTGAACCTCCCGCCGCTCCGACTGCCGAGAGGACATGGAGAAACGCCCAACCGAGCGAAGCCATTATTCCGATCATCCTTCACCTCCTGGCGAGCTTCTGCGCCCGCAATGACTGGCCGACGTACCACGATCCCATTATACCAAAACCGCCCAGGTTACCCCAGCCCGCCGGCGTCGAATTCCGCGGCGAACAGGGTGAAATCCTCCCGAAGGTCGGCGACGAACACGTAACCGAACAGACCCGCCTCGAAGTCGCCCGTACCGGCGTCGAAGATGCCAGGCCCCCACGGCGTTCCCTTCAGCGTGTCGACCGGGCTATCCGGGCAGGAGCCGGTGGGTGCATGACATCTCCGGCGCACCGCTCGTCAATTCCACAGAAGCCCGAACCGACGAGTCATGACGAGAGGGGTGCGAGAAAGGATTCACGCACCAGCGAGAAGGGCGAGAAAGGATTCACGCACCGACGAGAAGGGCGAGGTGCATCAGCCCCAACGGGGCGACAGTCGTTAGCCGGGGGCGTCAGCCCCCGGACCAGAAGGCCCAGGAGCACCAGCCCCAACGGGGCGACGGAAGGTGCTTCCGCGGGAGGTCTTTCCGTCGCCCCCGCCGGGGGCTTGCTGCCCCCCGTAGGCTTACCGAGGGCTCGCTGCGCTTCGCCCTGGGCTATATTCCGGCGCCTCCTCCGGAGGCTAATACACCTCCGCGCGGTTCCCGAGATAATCCCCAAAACCTTGTTAAGAAAACAAGGTAAGCATTCAGCGGTCAGCAA
>JAGMDK010000163.1 GCA_023128695.1 Phycisphaerae bacterium | reverse complement strand
GTTGCATACGGCTGAACTCTTACAAAACAAGAAAAAAACACCTTTGCAATACAGGGGCATTCGTATCCTATGTCCGGGACAGAGCCCGGACGCTACGTAGCATTCGAGCCCGCCGATTCTATCATGCCCCCCCCCCGCAAGACCGGGCATCGTACGCCGTATATGATTAAGGTAGAATAAAGTATAATAATGATTGCTCGGACGGGGTCGCGGATCGCGTTTCGCCACGGTTCGGAGCCCGGCCTTCATAGAGGACCACACCATGAATATGTGGCAGGCACAACGACACAGAGCGCGAAAGCGCGGCTGGGGAGGCATCGGGCTCGGGCTCGGCGGCGTGTTGGCCGTGGGCTTGTTGCTGTCCGGCCCGCTGGCGGCTCAGTCGCCCAGCGCTTCATCCAAAGGGGCCGTGATCCCCATCCGCGGCATCATCGACGACATCATGCGCGACAGCATCGAGCGGCGACTGGACGAGGCCCGCCAAGCCGGGGCGACGACGATTATCTTCGAGATGGACACCCCCGGCGGAATGGTCAGCAGTGCCCTCGACATCTTCCGTATTATCGAGCGGCACGACGGCCGGACCGTGGCGTGGGTCAATCCGGAGGCCTATAGCGCCGGGGCCCTGATCTCCGTGGCCTGCGACGAAATCTGGATGAGCCCTTCGTCGTCGATCGGCGACTGCGCCCCGATTGTCATGGCCCCGACCGGGGGCGTGCAGGAACTGGGCGAGACCGAGCGGGCCAAGGCCGAAAGTCCGATCTTGCAAAAGTTCCGCGACGCCGCCGCCCGCAACGGCTACAACCAGGCCCTCTCCCGCGCGATGGTCGCCGTGGGGGAGGAGGTCTGGTGGCTGGAGAAGGTGGACGACGGCACTCAACGCCGCTTCGTCTCCGGCGAGGAGAAGCAGAAGCTGATCGACGAGGTCGAAGAGGACGAGCGGGAGTGGAAGCTGGTCGAGAGTTACGTCGAGGCGGATTCGGGCCGGGATTATCCCGTGGCCCAGCCGGTGGACCGGGCCGATACGCTGCTGACAATGTCGCAGTCGGAGGCGGTGGCGTTCGGTTTCGCCCGGGGCACGGCCTCCAGCCCCGAGGAACTGGCCGGAATGCTGGAGATCAGCGCGGCGTTGATCACCTTTGAAACGACCGGCTGGGAGAAATTCGCCGCCTGGCTGAACAGCCCGCTGGTGCGCGGGATTCTGCTGGTGATCGTGATGCTCGGGGCGTACATCGAGTTCCAGTCGCCGGGCCTGATCCTGCCGGGGGCCACGGCGCTGGTGGCGTTGGCGATATTCCTGGCCGCCCCCTACGCCGCCGGCTTGGCCACGGTCTGGCCGATCATCCTGCTGGTACTGGGGTTGATCCTGCTGGGGGTCGAAATCTTCGTGCTGCCGGGCTTCGGGATCGCGGGCCTGATCGGCGTGGCCCTGATCCTGGTGGCGATCATCGCCAGCTTCGTCCCGGCCGAGCCGGAGTTGCCGCCCTTCGCGCTGCCGAGCATGGCAGGGGTCGGGCAGGGACTCTTGGCCGCGATCAAGGTGGTGGGCAGCAGCGTGGCCGTTTCAGTGGCGGGGATTCTGCTGCTGATTCGTTATTTGCCGGAGTCGAAAGTGGCCGCGGGCGTAGTGACAGCCAATCCCGACGCCGATGCCATGGCCCTCTCGGACGCCCACCCGACCGTGGCCCAGATTGGCGACGTGGGCGTGGTGACCGGCGATCTGCGGCCCGGCGGGCAGGCCCGCTTCGGACAGGAAATCGTGGACGTACACAGTCAACAAGGGTATGTTGAGGCCGGCTGGCGGGTGCAGGTCATCCGCCGGGAAGGGATGCACATCGAGGTGCGCCCCTTGCCGGAAGAAGAACAGGCATAATCAACAACCGCGAAACGAGGGAGCGAAATGCCAGGTTGGAGCACAGTTTGGATTATCGTCGGCATCGGTTTTGTCATCGTTCTGTTCATCGCCGTGGTCGTGATCCTCAACTTCGGCTGGCTGTGGCTCACCGCGTTCTCGGCCAAAGCGCAGGTTGGCTGGCGAGAACTCATCGGCATGTATCTGCGGAGAGTTAACAGAAGCATCATTGTCCACACCAAGATTCAGGCCTGGAAAGCCGGTTTAACTGACATCACCACGACCGAGCTAGAAAACCACTACCTGGCTCGCGGGCGGGTCCCCAACGTGATCCATGCCTTGATCTCAGCGCAGCGCGCGAAGCTCGGGCTGGACTTTCGCACGGCCTGCGCGATCGACCTGGCCGGCCGCGACATCATGGACGCCGTCCAGACCAGCGTGAATCCGAAGGTCATCGATTGCCCCAATCCGGAATCAGGCCGGGCCACGATCGACGCGGTCGCCAAGGACGGCATTCAGCTCAAGGCCCGCGCCCGCGTGACCGTGCGGACGAACATCGCGAGTCTGGTCGGCGGAGCGACCGAGGAAACCGTCATCGCCCGCGTCGGCGAGGGCATCGTCTCGGCCATCGGCTCGGCCGGCTCGCATAAGGAGGTGCTCGAGAATCCGGACGCCATCTCCAGGGCGGTGCTTGCCAAAGGGCTTGATGCCGGGACGGCGTATGCAATCCTGTCGATCGACATCGCCGACATCGACGTGGGCGTGAACATCGGTGCCCGTCTCCAGGCCGACCAGGCCGAGGCCG
>JAGMDK010000162.1 GCA_023128695.1 Phycisphaerae bacterium | reverse complement strand
CCCGCGAGACTTACGGAATCGCTGGCTGGGGCTTAAGGCGTCCGGGTCAGATCAGGGTGGGCGTTAGAATTGTCAGAATTGTAGGTAAATCCCCTTTTTTGGGTGGGGCGGGCGTCCCTGCCCGCCATTCTCTTGCTGAAAATGCCGCCTCGCGGGCAGGGACGCCCACGCCACCTACTATGATGACGCTCACCCGTCAGATCAGCCCATTGAGCCGCCCGCGGAGCGTCGTGCGGGCCCGCATGAGCAGACTCCGGACGGCTTCGATGGAAACGTCCAGCACGACCGCGATCTGTTCGTACGAGCAGTCCTCGTACTGAAACAGCGTCAGGGCAATACGCTGATTGAGCGGCAGCGCACCAATCGCCTCGGCAACCTGGTCCTTCACCTCGTCGAGGCTCATCCGCTCGTCGGGGCGTGACTCGCTACGATCGGGAACTTCGAGCGCCCCCTCCGGCGGATCGGGAACGCGCCGCTTGACGCTGGGCCGCTTGAGGTAATTCAGTGCGGTGTTGGTCGCGATGCGGTAGAGCCACGTCGAGACCTTCGCGGTGGGTTTATACTGACTGGCCCGGTTCAAGACCTGAAGGAAAACGTCCTGCGTCAGGTCTTCCACCGGCCGGTTGTTCCCCACCAGCCGGGCGATGTACCGGGAGATGCGCTGGAAATTACGCCGGATGAGCATATTGGCGGCTTCGCGGTTACCCTCCCGGGCCTGAACCATGAGTTGGGTATCGAGGTCAGCGAGGGGCGGCGGCGCGCTCTTAGTCCGGGGCGGCTTGGTTGTTTGCCGCTTGGCCCGCGCTACTTTTCTCCCCATCTTGGACATGGTTCACCCATCCACAGACGCACACATACATCTCCTATTATTGTATGAGTTACACAAGCGGCCGACAAACTTTTCTGGCCTGGAACGGAGGAAAAAGGGGATGTTCCATTTTTTCCACCCTACCGCGACAATTCGATAAGTTGGTCGCCCGCCTTGCCGAGCACCTCACCAATGACCCATAACGGCTCATGGGCCGCTTTGAAACTCGCTTCCAGCTCGGGCAGCCGCTCCGGGGGAATCGCCGCCAAGAGCCCGCCCGAGGTCTCCGGGGTGTACAACAGCCGTTCGACTTCTTCCGCCACGCCCGCGGGACAGTGGACGCGCTTGCTAAACGCCTGATGATTGTTCTCGGTCCCGGCCGGAAAGAGCCACATGTCGGCGTACTCTTTTGAACCGCTCACAAAGGGGAGCTTATCGAGCTGGAGGCGTAGTTGGACGCCGCTCTTCTGGGCGACCTCAGATAAGTGTCCGAGCAGCGCGAAGCCGGAGATGTCGGTGCAGGCGTGGACCTCGCCGGCCTGTAACAGTTCCGTCGCCGTCTTGTTCAGCTTGAGCATCGACTCGATGGCGGCCTCGACGTGCTCCGGCTTGGTCTGATCGCCTTTGAGGGCGGTGGTGATGATCCCGACGCCGAGCGGTTTGGTCAGCACCAGCACGTCGCCCGGTCGAGCCCCGGCCTTGGTCAAGATGCGGTCCGGATGGACGAAGCCCAACGCGACCAGGCCGTACTTGGGCTCCTTGTCATCGACGGAGTGGCCGCCGACCAGCACGCCGCCCGCTTCGATGACCTTGTCCGCCCCGCCGCGCAGAATCTCGCCGATGATCTCCGGCGGCAGGCACTCGGAGAGGCAGGAGATGTTCAGCGCCAGGGCCACCTCCCCGCCCATGGCGTAGATGTCGCTGAGAGCGTTCGTCGCGGCGATGGCACCGAACTGATAAGGGTCGTCCACGATCGGCGTGAAAAAGTCGAGCGTGGCGATCAGGGCCGTGTCGTCCGTGATTTTGTACACGGCGGCGTCGTCACTCAACTCCCCCAAGCCAACCAGGAGTTTAGGAAAACGTTCCGGCGGAAACATGCCTTCGATGGGACGCAGGACCTGCGCCAGCGCCTCGGGCGCGGTTTTAGCCGCTCAGCCGGCCGCCGTGGTCATCTGCGTCAGCCGGATTTGTTTTCTGACGTCCATGCTAGACCTCTATACATCCAGTATCTCGATCCGGTCAATCGGCACGCCGGCTTCGTCAAGCGCCTGCGTGCCGGCATCCTGATCCGCGCTGACGATTCTGACCGCCGAGCCGCAATCGCTGCTTAGATGCCGCGGCGTTGTCTAAATAAATCATCGCTCGTATTTGATCAGCTTTTCCGCAACGTCAGCTCAAAGATGTCGTCCTGTTCCTCGTAACTGGCTTGCCAACCCAGCTTCTCGGCGGCGCGGGTGCAGTTGTGCACCTGGGTCATGGTATCGACCAGCACGGCGACCTCGCTGCCGCCGGTTTCTTGCAGCATCTTGCGGGTCAGGATGACGGGTTGCGGGCAGGAGAGCCCGCGGGCGTCTACGCTTTGAGCCATTTTTTTCGCCTTATCACCTTTTCACCTTTTCACCCCGCGGCCAGTTTCTCGCGGCCCAGGACGCCTATGATGCCGACAACGATGATGCCGACGCGAGAGGCGAAGAAGTCCTTGGCTTTCTTCACGCGGAGAACCTCCTTTCGGTGAGACACGAGAACTCCGAAGAGCCGCGGGCTTCAGCCCGCGCGGTCGTTCGCGACCTATTGTGGTCCACTCTGGCGGGGCCCCGCGCGGGTTGAAGCCCGCGGCTCTTCGGAGGGCACCGCGCGGGCTGAAGCCCGCGGCTCTTCTTCTCGCTGGGGACGCGGAGGGGGTATCGAATGAGATTATTTGGGGTGTTTAGATCAGGCTTGAGCCAGGAGCGCAGACTGCCCCGCAGACGCAACGGGCGCCTGAAGCGCTGGCCGTGCTGGAACGCGACCGGCCCTGAACCAGGGCCGCCCTGGAATCGACTCATGTACGCCGTCGTGTGATCAAGAAACAAATCTCCACGGAAACCTCAAACCTGATCGTAGTATAGCACCTCATGAGGCCCCCATCCAGTGTTTTAAACCCGGGCTCAACATTCTTAGAATGCCTGGCAAAACCGTAAGCATTCAGCGGTCAGCAATCAGCGATCAGCCGAAAGTCGAGCGCTCAACGGGTAAATGTCACAAATAGCGTGTTATTCGGAGCAGCCTGAGCACATGACTGAGGTTAAGTACTTACTCGCTAATCAGCGTTAACTGACCGCTGAAAGCTGATTGCTGACTGCTGAAAGCTGATTGCTGATAGCTTGTTGCAAACGGCTAAACTCTTACGCAAAACCTAAAAAGAGCCGCGGACTTCAGTCCGCGCGGCCCCGCGCAGGCTGAAGCCTACGGCTCTTCAGTAGGGATTTTGCTCGACGCTCTTAGTTTCTTGGCGACCTTTGCGCTCTTGGCGCCTTGGCGGTTCCCAGCATGGTAGTGCTAATCGGCTTCCGACAACTTCGCGGCGATCAGTTCGGCGACGCGTTGGCCGGAGAGCAGCATGCCGCCGAAAATCGGGCCCATGCGCGGGCCGCCCAGCGCGGCACAGACGCTCATCCCGGTCACCCACAGCCCCGGAAAAACCTCGGCCACGTTCTCAACCACAAAGGCCTCGCCCGCGCTGGCGTCCATGGGACCTTCGCCAAACTGCTCCCCGGTGGTGTCAGTCGGCAAAAGCCGCCGGCGGCGCAGAGCAGCAACGACGATGGCTTCATGCCCGGTCGCGTCGATAGCGGCTTTCGACGAAAACGTAATAGGGTCGATCGGCAGTTCCTCGGCAATCAGGCTGCGATTGGCGACCAAGCCGGCCACGCGCCCCTGATGAACACACACGTCCTCGACAATCGTCAGGTTGAACATCACGGCGCCGGCCTGAAGGGCGTGGAAACAGAGCCCGGCGGCCAGTTCAATGGCGCTGGCGGTGTGCAAGCCCTCGCGCCGCGGCTGATGTCGGATGCCGACTTCATCCAGCAGGGGCAAGGCTTCATCCTGGACGACCGCTTCGGCCATGGCCATGCCGCCGCCCCAGACCCCCCCCCCGGGGGACAGCCGCTTTTCAAAGATGGTTACCTTGTAGCCTTTCCGCGCGAGGTGGAAGGCCGCCATCAGGCCGGACGGGCCGGCCCCCACGATCAGCACGTCGCTGACAATCCGGTCTGAAAGCTGTTCGTGATAGGCACTGATAATCGTCTTGGAGATCTCGGTTTCTTCCACTCGACGCATCTACTCATACTCCCGATCAGTTGACTCACCCCCACGCTTTATACCACACCTAATCTTTGAGCAACAGGGTGTTCAATACTGTCGTGTTATTAGTTGTTAGTAGTTAGTGGCTGTCTCGCCCATACCGCGCATTCACGACGGCCGAAGGCCGCGCATTCTAAAAACTAACAACCAATAACTAATAACATCAAAGTAAGCAGTAAAAGGGTATTTGCGGAGGGTGCCCCATCCAGTTCGCCGGCCTCCGGGCCGGCGAAATGGGGTGGGGCACCCCTGCCGTGTGCCACTGTTCTTGAGCAGTGCCAAGC